>CAJXSB010000367.1 GCA_913060435.1 uncultured Desulfococcus sp. | reverse complement strand
ATCCCCGCCGATGGTGGTGTGCTGCTGCATCTGCTCCCATTCTTCCGTGGTGAGCCGGCCCGGCTTGTGCAGGATGTGGTCGGGCAAGGCGATCTTGCCGATGTCGTGCAGGGGGCTGACCAGCGCAATCTCGTCCGCAATGCTGAGGCTCAGCTGGTATTCCGGGTGAAAAACCGCGAAATCCCTCGCCGCGATCCGGGTAAAGCGGCGGACCCGCTCCAGGTGATAGCCGGTCTCCTCGCTGCGGAACTCCATCATCTTGGCCATGGAGAAGATCAGGGCGTCCTGACCCTCCAGCCGGAGAAGCCGTTCGGCGGCGTCCAGCCGCAGGCGGACCTCGTCGAGGAATATCGGCTTGGTCATGTAGTCGTCGGCCCCGCAGGAAAGGGCGCGAATGAGGGATTTCCGGTCGCTCATCTGGGTCAGTACGATGATGTAGACATACCGCCCATCGACCTGGCGGATGCTGGAGATCAGGTCGAATCCATCCATCTCGGGCATGTTCAGGTCGGTGACGATCACGCGGATATCGTGGTCGACGGCGAGCATCTCCAGGGCGACAAGCCCGTTGAGAGATTCCGCGATGTCGTAACCGTCCGCCTCCAGTTTCTTGCGCAGCAATGTACGAACGATCGGATCGTCGTCCACCACCAGAACCTTATAATGGTGGCTCGCCGCCATCGCAGCCCCACTGATCGCCGAATCCCCTGGATGTCGTTCCATGGCCCTTTCCCCCCAGGATTGAATACAGCTGCGGCACCCGCTTCGCCGGCACGGCGAATTCGAGACATGCGCAGACCGTATTGACGCTATCGATATTACTATAATAATATGCTTTCGGTGTCTATAGGTAGAAATACCCATTTTGGCGGAACAAATCCAATCAGGGGACGCCAATCCAAAAAATGTTAACTATAACATACCGTATTTTATGTATATTTACAATAGAATTTTATTGAGAGAGAAACCCCAAAAAATATAATGACAGCACCGCCGTCCCGGCGGACGCGGATCCCCCCGATCCACCGGGATGGCGGTGGTGATGCGGGTGCGGCCTTATTTCACGGTCACCACCGGGCACATGGCCTCCATGATGACATAGCGGGCATTCGACCCGAACAGCATCTTGCCGACCTGGGACCGCCGCCGCACGCCCACGACGATTTCGTCGGCACCGCAGTCTTCGGCAAACTTGATAATGTCCTCCCCGGGCTTGAGACCGCGAACCAGCAGGTGGGTCTCACATGGCACGCCCTTTTCCCGGCAAAATTTTTCAGCATAGGCCAGGTCATCTTCTGCCACCTGGATCTCCTCGGTGTCCCCCTCCGTTCCCCCCATGAGCGAACGGACGACAATAATGCTGCCCGTGAAGGCTTTGGCATGCTTCACCGAAAGGGCCAGCGCGTCCTTGGCCGCATTCGAACCGTCGTATCCCACCAAAATGTTCATTTTCTCCTCCATAGATGTCCCCCCGGTCCCGCTGCTTCCCCGGGGCGCCACTGCTTCGGCGGCACGGAGAATCAGCGGCCCGAATCCGTCAACCCCGGACCTCTGGCCGATACCGTCCGCTCCCATTCCCCGCGGAAAAACGGGCGGGATTCCGGCCCGGCCCAATTATTCCTTGCCGCAGCCCAGCCCCATCGTGCTATAGCCTATCATAAAGGCGCTACAGGGCCGTCCCGATTGCCTGGTAATTTGTCGCAGCGATCTTACCGCAGCGTTTTGAAATAATCAAGAATTCCGATCTCTACTTGCCATGATCCTGATTGCAGACGCACACGTCAACATCGCCGCAGGCACCGACCGCCCCTTCTTCCGGATGCTCTCCGTCCTGGAAGAGACCGCGGAGGACATCATCTTCATGGGCGACATTTTCGATCTGTGGATCGCCCTCCCCCGCTTCGAACAGACGATCCATGCCCGATTTATCGCCTGGTGCCGACGCCAGAAGGCCCGCCGGGAGATCGGCTACATCGAGGGCAACCATGAATTTTTTCTGGCGCAGGAGAAGGGCGATGCATTCACCTGGGCGACGGACCGGGCATGCCGGAGCGACGGCCGGGGCACCCTTTTCTGCCACGGCGACCGCATCAACCGGCAGGATCGGAATTATCTCCGCTTCCGGAAGCTCACCAAAAACAGCACGGTCAAGCAGCTCCTCCGGATCCTGCCGGCCGGCCCTTTCTGGACGGAGCAGATCAAAAAGAGGCTGAAGCATACCAACGCGGCCTTCCGGAACCGCCTTCCCCGGGAAGAGATTCTGCATCTGCTGTCGACGGCGCAGGCGGCCGGCGCAGTGCGGGTCTTTTGCGGGCATTTCCACCAGGAGGCCTTCTTCCGGCAGGGGGGCGCGGTTCTCCACGTCCTGCCCGACTGGTGCGGCACCTGGAAGGTCACCCGGCTCGACCCTGCCACCGGCGAAGTCCGCCACCTCCACTGGCAGGAGCTGCGCCGCCTTTCCCCCGCCCCCTGAAGGCCCCGCCTGCGGTGCCGGATCCGCCTGGAATAACGCCCCAACCCAACTTTCGAGATTCGTACATGCGTATGGATATGAGGCTCGAAAGTTGAGGCCCGAAATAAGGATTGACGCGCCGGTCTTTTTTCGTTAACCTCCGCCATCATCACGATTAACGAACTCATGTTTCGTTCTTCCAATGAATAAATGACTCAACTTTCGAGATTCCTTCATATGATGGACCCGGATATGAGGTGTTCTCCAGCCGATGATGCTCGAAAGTGAATCTGCGAAAAAAGCGTACCCGGTGAAGGCCACCCGGGCGCCATGGGAGAGGCCATGAAAGCCGCCATATTGGACATGCTGCGCACATCCCCGGACGTGGTTTCCGGCGCGCAGCTCAGCGCCGCGCTGGGGACCTCCCGGGTGACGGTCTGGAAGCACATCCAGAAACTCCAGGCCCTGGGCTACGACATCGCCGCCACGCCCAAAGGCTACCGGCTGATCGATTCGCCGGACACGCCCTTCCCCTGGGAGTTCCCCGGGCGGACGGAGACCATCCACTACTATCCCCAGGTCGAATCGACCATGACCGTCGCGCGGGGGCTGGCCCGCGGCGGGGCACCGCACTTCTCGACCATCATCGCCGAAATTCAGACCCAGGGCCGGGGAAGGCTTACCCGCCGATGGCTTTCCGATGCGGGGGGCGTCTACATGACCGTGATCGTCCGGCCGGACATCCCCCTCATGCTCAGCTACCGCGTCAACTTTGTGGCATCTTTGGCCATGGCCGCCATCCTCCGGGACCGGTACGGCATCGATGCGAGGACCAAGTGGCCCAACGACATCCTGGTGGGCGAGAAAAAAATCCTGGGCCTCCTCTCGGAGATGGACATCAGCGCCGACATGGTCGCCTACATCAATATCGGCATCGGCATCAACGTCAACAACGACCCGACACCCTTCGAACCGCAGGCCGTCTCCCTCGCAGGCCTCCTGGGGAGACCGGTCTCCAGAAAAGGGCTCATCACCGCTTTTCTCGACGAATTCGAGGACCGGATGGCCCATGTGGACTACAACACCGTCGTGGAGGAGTGGAAGACGGTCACCATGACCCTGGGCCGGCAGGTCCGTGTCACCACCGCCAGCGAGACCCTCGAGGGCCGCGCCGCCGACGTGGACGCGGACGGCGCCCTGATCCTGGAGCAGCCCGACGGCACGCGCCGAAAAGTCATCTACGGGGACTGCCTCTTCCCGGCGTCCTGAACCCCAAGGAGGAATATTCACCATATGAACCAGAATCCGACAACCCTGCAGCTGCACCAGACCGTCTATGCATCCCTTTTCGCCGCCCTGATTGCCGCCGGCGCCTTTCTCGCCATTCCCATCGGACCGGTGCCCATCGTTCTCCAGAACATGTTCGTCCTCCTGGCCGGCCTGCTCCTCGGGCCCCGGTGGGGGATCGCCGGCGTCGGCATCTACCTGCTGGCCGGGACCATCGGGCTTCCCGTGTTCGCCGGCGGCACCGGGGGGATCGGCCGGCTTCTGGGGCCCACGGGCGGATATCTCATCGCCTACCTGCCGGCGGTCTGGGCCGTCGGCCTCGTCAGCCGCCGAACCGGGGGCCGGCTGATCGGCGATATTGCCGCCATGGTCCTGGGCACCCTCATCGTCTATGGTCTTGGCGTCCCCTATCTCAAGGCGGTGACCGGCATGCCCTGGGCCAAGGCCGCCGCCGTCGGGATGCTGCCGTTTCTGATCGGCGACGCCCTCAAGATCGCTGCGGCCGTGCCCATCGCCCGGACCCTCCGGCCGGTGATGGCGGGCAGGACAGCGGCGCTTCAGGCCCGTGAATATTCTCGAGGTTAGCCGCCTCACCCACCGGTTCGCCGATGGGACG
Organism: uncultured Desulfococcus sp.; assembly: GCA_913060435.1. Classification (GTDB taxonomy): domain Bacteria; phylum Desulfobacterota; class Desulfobacteria; order Desulfobacterales; family Desulfococcaceae; genus Desulfococcus. The sequence continues at coordinate 257 of CAJXSB010000367.1, read as the reverse complement.
GCGGCCCTGGACGGCATCGACCTTGCCGTTCGCAAAGGGGAGTTCGTCGTCCTGGCCGGCGCCAACGGCTCGGGCAAGACCACCCTCCTCCGGCACCTGAACGGACTCCTCATGCCCCACGACGGCCGGGTGGTCGTGGACGGCGTCGCCACCGTAAACGACCCCATCCACGCCCGACGGACCGTGGGAATGGTATTCCAGGACGCCGACAGCCAGATCGCCGGGGAGACCGTATTCGACGACGTCGCCTTCGGCCC
>CAJXSB010000366.1 GCA_913060435.1 uncultured Desulfococcus sp. | reverse complement strand
CCGCCAGTCCGAAGAGACCCGCCTGCCGACCGCGGCATGCATCCTGAGGTGGGGTGATGCGAGGATGGCCACCACCACGCTTTCGTTCTCCAAGCCGGCGCAAATTTCTCCTGCGGTCGAAGCGCCGATGAGCGGGGCGCTGCCGGTGATGGACCGGATTCCCCCGACGAGGGGGAGGGGCGGAAATCGGACGGAGGCGAAGACCAGAACGGCAGACAGCGGGTGGCGCCCGATGGACGCCACGGCCTGGCGCGCAGCATCCACGCCGGCTTCGAAGGGATCGTCTTTCCTGCTGACCCCGCACCCGGCTTCGATGAGGCTCGTTTCTTTTTCCGGCATGTCCGCCTCGGTCCGCGCCCCTGGAACGGTTTACACCCATGGAAAATCATGCATCCAGCAGCAATGCCCGGAAAAAACGACGGGCAGGCCGGAGGTGTTGCTTTTTTCCAGCGGCGTTAATTTTACAGCATGTGAAGGATGAATGCCGCTACTATAACCCGGAAGAGTCGATATTTTCTGTGTGATAATGCACAGAACGCCTATTTGTATAATGCGTGCCTGACATTCGCCTGGATTTAATGTATCATATAAATATATTCGAATGATGGCAATCCTGAAAAAGATCATGCATATTCTGTTGACAACCGCGCTGATAGCGACCGGCCAGGAGGCGCTTCCCGCCGACGCAGCCATGGACGAGTGGGTGATCCTCCTCCATGGCCTGGCCCGGTCGCCGTCATCCATGGCGAAAATGGAAAAGCACCTGGCGGATGCCGGCTTCAGGGTCCTCAATGCCGGTTATCCATCCCGGCATCGGACCATCGAGGAGATCGCAGCTTCCTCTCTGCCGGAGGCCGTCATGCATTGCCGGGAGCGGGGAGCCCAGAGGATCCACATGGTCGCACATTCCATGGGCGGCATCGTGATCCGCCTGTACCTGAAAACCCATATACTGCCGGAGCTGGGGCGCGTGGTCATGCTGAGCCCCCCGAACGCCGGCTCCGAGGTCGTCGACCGCCTGGGTGGCAATCTCCTCTTCCGCTGGCTGAACGGGCCGGCGGGGCAGCAGCTCGGCACGGGGCCGGAGAATTTGCCCCGGCGGCTCGGTCCGGCGGATTTCGAGCTGGGAATCATCACCGGCGATCGGTCCATTAACCTGGTTCTCTCCTCGATGATCCCGGGGCCGGACGACGGCAAGGTGTCGGTGCGTCGGGCCCGGCTGGCGGGAATGAAAGACTTCATCATCATCCATGCGACCCACCCGTTCATTATGAGGAACCAGGAGGCGATCCGCCAGACGCTCCATTTTCTCAGAAGAGGCGTGTTCTGCCGCAACGGCGACGGCGCACCCGGTTCGCATACCCCCTGACCCATCCATCGGAAACATGAAAGGAGAGACAAGATGACGGAACCGAAAGGCAAAATGGGAATTTACCACCGGATCTCCAAAGACTATCCTGACGTCATGTCGGCCCTCAAGGGCGTGGGAGAGGCGGTCCGCACCTGCGGCCCCATCGACGGCAAAACCGCCCACCTGATTCAGCTGGCCGCAGCAGCGGCCATCCACTCCACGGGTTCGGTCCACTCCCATACGCGGCGAGCCCTGGAGGAGGGGGCAACCCGGGAGGAGATCGAACACACCCTCCTCCTCCTTGTTTCCGTAATGGGATTTCCCAAAACCGCCGCGGCCATGTCCTGGGTCGCGGAAATCCTGGATGCGGCCGATCAAGGGTGATCCATGGCTGCCGAAGCGGGCGAAAAAGCGGTAAAGAAATGGATCCGGCGGGTGCGTTCCTGCCCGAAATCAGAGCGGAAAGCGGCAGCCCTCGCGGTGGCCCGCTGCGCCCGGGAGGGCAGCGACCCGGCTCTGGATGAGCTGTGCCGCATGGCTGCCGGCCGCGGCCGGGGTCTGGCGGGCCGCTATTCCGCCGAAGACCAGCTTATCGGCATTGCGGCCCTTGGAATGAGCGGCCGGCGGGAGGCCCGACGACTGCTTGAATCCTGGCGCGAATACCGGGAGGTCTATGTCGAGTCCTGTACCGGGCTGGCCTGCGGCAGCGACCGCATCCCCCAATGGACCGCCCTGGCCTATACCTTTCACAAAGCGCCCCGGCGGCTGGCGGAAAAGCTGTGCTATAATGGGCCGACGTCGCCGCCGGGGGTTCCCCCGGGCCCGCTTACCCCGGCCGGACATGCGGAGCGCCGGGCTGAAAATCCCTACCATGCCGCCATTGACAGGGCGATCGCCCGGCTTGCGGCGGCCGCTGCCGGGGCCTGACCGGGAGGGCCTCCTCGCCCGGGCACTTCCCGTGTAATGCGGACGGGCGATGGCGCCAGACCAGGCTGCCGCACCGGCAGTATGCGTCCTCTTCGGGCTTTTGCCGATTTGCACGCAAGTTTTGACTTTCATCAGCCGCAGAACACCTCTGTCCATTGCGTGGACGGAAATCGAAAGTAGCGTTTACAGATGTCGAGGAGATCATATGTCAATGATACAGGATATTCACCACCTGCTGGATGCGGGCGAAGCTCTTGTACTGGCCACCATCGTCGGCCAGGCGGGCTCGACGCCGCGCAGCGCCGGTGCCCGGATGATTATCCGGGCGGACGGCGGGATCATCGGCACCATTGGCGGCGGCCCCGTGGAGGGGGCGGTCATGGCGGCGGCCCCGGAGATTTTTGCCTCGGGCCGGTTCGAGATCCGGGCCTTCGACCTCGACCGGTCGGCCGCCGCGGGTGAAATGGACATGATCTGCGGGGGACGCCTGGAGGTCCTCCTCGAACGGATCGTGCCGACGCCGGAGGTCGGCCGCCTCTTCCAGGTCCTGGACGAGGCCCGGCGCATGGGCCGGAAATATCTCCTTGCGGCGGCCATTCCAGAGGCGGAGGGCCATATCGCACGCGGGGCCATGTTTGCGGACGGCGATATCGTCTTCAGCGACGGGTTTGATCACTCCGTCCTCCCGGCGCTCCGGGAGAAGACCCGGCGGGAGCGCACACCAGTGCTGGTGGTTCACGACGGCCGAAGGTACCTTGCCGAGCCGGCCTTCATCCCCGGCACCCTCTGCCTGTTCGGTGCGGGCCACGTCTCCCAGGCGGTCTCCCGTCTGAGCCGGGAGGTGGGATTCCGCACCGTGGTGCTGGACGACCGGGCCGCGTTCGCCAGCGCCGAGCGGTTCCCCCAGGCCGAGGAGATCCGGGTGATCGACGACTTTAGGTCGGCCCTGGAAGGGATCTCCGCCGGCCCGGACAGCTACCTGGTGATCCTCACCCGGGGACACCATCATGACCAGACGGTGCTCCGACAGGCCCTCGGGACGGACGCGGGCTATATCGGCATGATCGGCAGCCGGCGGAAACGGGACGCCATCTACGCCGCCCTCCGGGACGATGGCTTCACGGACGCGGATTTCTCCCGGGTCCACTGCCCCATCGGCGTCAACATCCAGGCCGAGACGCCGGGGGAGATCGCCGTCAGCATCGTGGCGGAGCTGATTTCGGCTCGGGCGTCCCTTAGATGAGCAGCCATAAACCTTCGGCCGTCATTCTGGCTGCGGGGAAGTCGACCCGCATGGGCCGTCAGAAGCCCCTCCTGCCCCTGGGGAAGAGCACGGTGGCGGCGCGGGTCGTCGGCCTCTTTCGGTCGGCCGGCGTGACGGACATCCGGGTGGTGGTGGGCCACCGCGGCGAGCGGCTCGCCCCGACGGTGCAGCAGGTCGGCGGAAAACCTGTGGTGAATCCCGGATATGAAGGCGGCATGTTTACATCGGTACTGGCGGGGCTGCGTGCCCTCGAACCCGGGCGCGCGGGGGTTTTTGTGCACCCGGTGGACATTCCCCTGGTCCGGCCCCACACCATCCGGCGGCTGCAGGACGCCTTCCGGTGTCTTCCGTCTTCGGATGCCGACCGGGCGATCCTGTACCCCACCTTCCAGGGCCGCCGGGGCCACCCGCCGCTCATCGGCGGCGGCCACATTCCGGACATCCTGAGATGGCGCGGCGACGGCGGCCTCCGGGCCTATCTGGCGGAGTGGTCGGCGACGGCCAGGGAGGTCCCCGTGGCAGACCGGTTCATCCTGGCGGACATGGACGCCCCCGAGGATTACAGCCGAATGGCGGAAGACTGGCGCGGGTACTCAGTCCCGTCACCAGAAGAGTGCCGGGCACTCATGCTCGACATCATGGCCGTCCCGCCGCCGGTCTGGAATCACTGCCGGGCCGTGGCAGATACGGCCGTGGCCCTGGCCCGCGCCGTCAACCAGGCGGGCGGCGCTGACGCTCCCGAAGGCAACCTCCACCTGCACCTGATCCAGGCCGCGGCCCTGGTCCACGACCTGGCCCGAACCGGGCCGGACCATGCCCGGGCCGGGGCGGCGATCCTGCGGGAGATGGACTTTCCCGCCGTGGCCGACATCGTGGCCCTCCACATGGAGCTGCCGCCGGGCCGCGAGGGCCGTCTGGCAGCGGCGGAGATCGTCTTTCTCGCGGACAAGCTTGTGGCCGGCGAGGCCCGGGTGCCCCTGGACGAGCGGTTCCGGCGGCAGGCGGCCCGGTTCAAGTGCCGCCCCGAGGGCCTGGCGGCCCTGGCCCGGCGCCGGGCCTCCGCCGAAGCGGT
>CAJXSB010000365.1 GCA_913060435.1 uncultured Desulfococcus sp. | reverse complement strand
GACAGCCGGCGGGAGAGTGCTCCCGCCGGCGGAAAAGCATGTCACCCCTCCCCATCCGTCAGCGCCCACGCGACGGCCGCCGCCGCATGGATCGCCGTCGTGTCGTATAGGGGAACAGGGGTATCCGCCTGGCGGATCAGCAGGCCGATCTCCGTGCATCCCAGGATAACGGCCTGGGCGCCGGCGGCGCCCAGGTCGGCGACAATCCGCAGGTACATCTTTCTGGATTCGGGCCGTATCACCCCACGGCAGAGTTCGTTGAAGATGATATCGTGCACGCGGTTTCGATCCGCCTCGTCGGGAACCATCACATCCAGGCCGAACCGTTCCCCCAGCCGCCCCCTGTAGAATTCCTCCTCCATGGTAAATGCCGTCCCCAGCAGCCCCACCCGTTCGACCCCGTCTCGGATCAGCACTTCGGCGGTGGCATCCGCGATGTGAATCAGCGGAATATCCACTGCGGCGGCGATTTCCGGGGCGAGCTTGTGCATCGTGTTGGTGCAGATCAACAGGCAGTCTGCACCGCCCGAAGCCACGCGGCGTGCGGCGTCCTGGAGAATCCCTGCCGCCCCCTGCCAATCCCCGGCCCGCATCCGCGCTTCGAGGGGGGCGAAATCCACGCTGTAGAGAACGACCTGGGCCGAATGCAGGCCGCCGAGCGCTTGTTCGACGCCTGTGTTGATGGCCCGGTAGTAGCCGACGGTGCTCTGCCAGCTCATTCCCCCCAAAAGACCGATCGTTTTCATGGCACCTCCCTTCCATTGCCCCCTGCGGGAGCCCTTTCGACGCTACCGGACCACCAGCACCGGGCAGGGGGTTGCGTGAAGGACCCGGTGGGTGACGCTGCCCACGACCAGCCCCTTCAGGTCCGAGCACCCCCGGGATCCCATGATGATCAGATCGCATTTTTCAATCTCTGCAGCTTCGGTGATCTTCTGCCACGCCGCACCTTCGAGGAGGAGCTCCGTATAATGGACCCCGGCGCTTTCGAGACGCTTTCGGTAAGGGGCGACGATGCGATCGGCATCCTCCTGGATGGCGTTGATGGCTGCCTGCAGATAGGGCTCTCCGAGGAGCTTCGGAAACGGCCTGTGGCAATAGACCAATAGAATTTCAGCCCCCTTGGACAGCTGGGTCAAATCCACCGCATAGGCCAGGGCCCGTCCGGCGCTTTCCGATCCGTCGACCGGCACCAGAAGTTTCTTGAGCATCATGTCATACCTCCTTTGAAACGGGTAGACGATCGCCAATGATGCCGTCGCCGGGAATCGAATACCGGCGGCGGACCCCGGCAAAATTGCCGTTTATCATTGACACACAGGAATCATATCGCATAAACTCCTCTGTTTACAGCTTCACTTTCGTACGACGCCGTCTGTACGTTCTACTTTCACAATAATCATCGGGAGAACATCGGGAGAATATCATGATTGGGAAAAAAATCGACTATAAAGAAGACCTGGACCGTCTCACGGCAACCTTCGAGACGAGCATGGGCAGCTTCGATATTGAACTCTTCGCCAAAGAGTGTCCGGAAACCGTCTGGAATTTCGTCAACCTCGCGGAGGGACGCCAGGAGACCCAGCGGGGCGGGAATTTCTACGACGGCCTCTCCTTCCACCGGGTGATCGACGGATTCATGATTCAGGGGGGATGCCCTTTCGGCATGGGCAACGGCGGCCCAGGGTACCAGTTCAAGGATGAGTTTCAGCCGGCGCTGAAGCATGACGGCGCTGGTGTTCTTTCCATGGCCAACGCCGGGCCCGGCACCAACGGCAGCCAGTTTTTCATCACCCTCGGGCCCACGCCGCACCTCGACGGTCGCCACACGGTTTTCGGCAAGGTGACCAGCGGCATGGACGTGGTGGAGAAGATCGGGAGCGTGAAGACCAACCACATGGACAAGCCCGTGGAGCCCGTCATCATGAAGAAGGTGACCATCCAGCGGTAGACCGGCACGGGCATCCACCTGGGGTATCAGCGCCTGTTTGAAAAAAGGCATATTGGTTCAAGCTCCAGGCTCTCAGCAGCGGCGCCGTCATCTTTGGCCGGGTGTTCATATCAATACAGTAGAAAAGGAGTCGTCTTATGGTAGCGTTCAAGTTTCAGGAGATGTTTCCATTAGGAGAAGATCCAACGGAGTACCGCCTGCTGAGCAAAGATTATGTCAGCGTCGAATCTTTCCGGGGCAAAGACATGCTCGTCGTTGCGCCCGAAGCGTTGACCCTGCTGGCGGCCCAGGCTTTCAAGGATGTATCCCATCTACTCCGTCCGAGCCATCTGGAAAAGGTCGCGGCGATCCTGGACGATCCCGACGCTTCGGAAAACGATAAATTCGTGGCGCTCGAAATGCTGAAGAACGCTGTCATCTCCGCCGAAATGGCGTTCCCCCTCTGCCAGGATACCGGCACCGCCATCATCATGGGGAAGAAGGGCCAGCAGGTCTGGGCCGATTTCAACGAGGAGGAAGCCCTCTCCCAAGGGGTTTTCGAGACGTATACCGAGACCAGTCTGCGGTACTCCCAGAACGCTCCCCTCAACATGTATGACGAAAAGAATACCGGGTGCAACCTGCCGGCGCAGATCGATATTCACGCTGTCCATGGGGATGCCTATAAATTTCTCTTTCTCGCCAAGGGCGGCGGCTCTGCCAACAAGACATATCTCTATCAGGAGACCAAGGCGGTGCTCAACCCCGACACCCTGGTCGACTTTCTGACCGCCAAGATGAAGGCCCTCGGCACCGCGGCATGCCCCCCCTACCACCTGGCCTTCGTCATCGGGGGAACCTCCGCCGAGCTGAACCTGAAAACAGTCAAGCTGGCCAGCGCCAAGTATCTGGACGAGCTGCCCACCAGCGGCAACGAAGGCGGACGGGCCTTCCGGGACATCGAACTGGAATCAGCGCTGCTGAAGGCCTCCCAGGAACTGGGGCTGGGCGCCCAGTTCGGCGGCAGGCATTTCTGCCTGGATGTCCGCGTTGTCCGGCTTCCGAGGCACGGCGCCTCCTGTCCCATCGGCATGGGCGTTAGCTGCAGTGCAGACCGCAACATCCGGGGCAAGATCACCCGCGACGGCATTTTCCTGGAAAAGCTGGAAACCAACCCCGCCCGTTTCCTGCCCGAGATCACCCACGAGGCCACGGACGCCGTGCGAATCGACCTCGACCAGCCCATGGACGATATCCGCGCCATCCTGACGCAGTATCCCGTCTCTACCCCCCTGCTCCTCACCGGCAAGATCGTCGTCGCCCGGGATATTGCCCATGCCAAACTCAAGGAGCGGCTCGACAACGGAGAAGAGCTGCCCGACTACATCCGGAACCACATCATCTATTATGCCGGCCCGGCAAAGACCCCTGATGGGTATGCCTCGGGCTCCTTCGGTCCCACGACGGCAGCCAGGATGGACCCTTATGTCCCTATCTTCCAGGAGCGCGGCGGATCCATGGTCATGCTGGCCAAGGGGAACCGTTCGAAGGTGGTCACCGATGCCTGCCGGAAATACGGTGGATTCTATCTCGGGTCCATCGGCGGCCCGGCGGCCCGTCTCGGCAAGGAGTGCATCACCCACGTGGAGCTTCTCGAATACCCCGAACTCGGCATGGAGGCCATCTATATGATTACCGTCCAGGACTTCCCCGCCTTCATTCTCGTGGATGACAAGGGCAACGATTTTTTCGACGGGCTCTTGTAACGTTGTTACCTGCCGCTCCTGCACTAGATGGGGGAGCGGCATTCCAGGTGACCGCCATACCGTTGGGCAATGGCCACTATGCAGTCCTTTCATTCTTCTTAGCAATTGCTGATATTGTTGATTTTTCGAAATATAGCATCGTTATCGATTCAGCGCTGGAACGTACGGGCGTCGGTGGCGGCGCCAGCGTCCTCCAGGAGTCGCTCATGGGGCGCCAGGAGAATCAAATCGGAAAAATCCCGTTTCATGCTTTCTCAATATTTTCATTTTATTGATTATCGATAGAAAAATGAAGGGAATCCATTTTTTCGTTTTCCATCGATATGGATAACAAAGTTATCCATATAACTTAATAATTTATTTGGATTTATTTCTATTAGCAATAACCCATTATGGATATCAGTAAACTTTTTTCTTTACAAACACAGTGTATTGGAATAACAATTTGATTCCGGTTCATTCGGGTTCCATCCATCTGGTTTGTTCTGTTTTCAGCAACAGTTTTACCATACACAACTAAGGAGAAGATTCTGCTATGGCAAAAGTAATGAAAACCGTCGATGGCAATACAGCTGCCGCTCATGTGGCCTATGCCATGAGCGATGTCGCCACCATCTATCCCATCACGCCCTCATCCCCCATCGGAGAGATCGCCGATGAATGGGCGGCGGGCGGCCGCAAAAACATCTTCGGTCAGTCGCTTTTGGTCCGCCAGCTTCAGTCCGAGGCGGGGGCGGCGGCATCGGTTCACGGCTCCCTTGCAGGCGGCGCCCTGACATCCACCTTCACCGCCTCCCAGGGGCTTCTCCTGATGATCCCGAACATGTACAAGATGTCCGGTGAGCTGCTGCCCGGCGTCCTCCATGTGACGGCCCCCGCCATCGCCAGCCACGCCCTCTCCATCTTCGGCGACCACCA
>CAJXSB010000364.1 GCA_913060435.1 uncultured Desulfococcus sp. | reverse complement strand
TGAGCGAAGCGAGTTTCCGGGCCGCCCGGAGCAAATCTTAGCGGGACTTAAGCGAAGCGGCGTGGGGCGGAAACCGGACCCGGAGTACACCGGCCTATGAAACTCAAAAATTGAGTTTATCTTTCCTGATCCGCCTAAAGGAAATCCATTTGTCATTCATTTTTTTATAGAAATACATGTATGTCCCTGGAGAAATCAAGCAAAAACATCCCATGGGAAGGCAGCGAGAGGAGGAATGGCAGGCCCCGGAAAAAATCATGCTTGAAACACACGTAATCCCAACGGCCGCGCTGCCGGAATGCGGGCCGGCCTGTTTGGATCAAAGACATTGACTCGGCAAAAAAACGGTTCTAAAATGACTCCAATTTGAATCCATCTTCGGAGGTATACCATGCCCAGGACCCTTTCCATCAAGAATGTCCCGGATCATATTTATGAACGACTCCGAAAAAAAGCGACGGAGCACCATCGTTCGCTCCAGGGGGAGCTGATGGCGATTTTAGAGGCTGGATTAATGGAGAAAGAGACGCTCAGCCCCGTGGCCCTCCTCTCCAAGGTCCATGAATCGGGGCTTCAAACCCCCAGTGAATCAGCGGAATGGGTCAGGCAGGATCGCGATGGCCATTAAAATCGTGGACGCATCCGCCCTGGGGGCGCTCGCCTTTGGCGAACCAGACGCCGAGGCCGTAGCCCGGAAACTGGAGAACGCCACCCTTGCAGCGCCCTCCCTGCTCTGGTTCGAGATGGCGAGCATCTGCCGAAAAAAGCTGCTTGCCCATCCGGATGCCCGGAAAACACTGCTGGCAGCCTTTGGCTGGGCCCGAAGACTGCCCATTCGACTGTCGCCTGTGGACCACGACAACGCCATATTGATTGCGGAAGCAGCAGGGCTTTCGACCTATGATGCGAGCTATCTCTGGCTGGCCGCCAACCTCCAGGGGGAGCTGGTCACCCTCGACCGGAAATTGATGCAGGCATCCGCTTCGACCTGGGTGTAAGGGGCTTCTTCTTTTTTCCGAAATACTATGGAATATCTTCGGTGGTGGCGCCGGGATTGGTGATGGAGATGATGCCGGCCCAGAGGCAGATGCAGGTGCTGGTGCTGTTGAGGGCGGGCAGGCCGGCGATGGGGACCGTCGGAGAGCCCGGTATCCAGGGGCTGGTGATGACGGGTACGCATGGCACCGGCGAGCCGCCGGCGGCGATGACGGCCGGATTGGTGGGGGATGTGCACGTGCCGAAGGGCACGATGTTGACCATGGCCTGGAAGTCCATGATGTTGGCCGCGGGCATGTGGCAGACCATCACCCGATTGGTGGGCAGGACGATCAGGTTGGACGGCATTCCCCCGAAGCTGCATTTGAGGGTTGCTCCCATGACGACCTGTTTCGGCATCCCGACCTCCCCGAACCGGCATCTCTAAACCACACACCGCTATCGTGCCCCGGGCGACTCCTTCTGCACGTTTTTCCACCACTGCTCCCACTGCAGGGCGGCCGCGTCCCGGTGGCTCTCCGGGTCGTCGGCGTTGAACCCGATCTCCTGCCCGGAGATAATCTGCAGGAGGAGGTCCGCGGTCCGTCGCTGGAGCGAACTGCTCGATTTGAGGCCTGCCAGCAGCGCCGGGACCTCCTGCTTCAGGTGCGCCGGCAGCTGCCGCTCCAGCCAGTCCTCCCACAGGTCGATGGCTTCGGCACGCTCGCTCTCCTCCGCCCGGGCGTCATACCCGAAATCCTCGCCGGTCTCCGACGCCAGGAGGGCAATGGCGGTGCTGCGCACCCCGGCCTCCGGGTGGGCCAGGGCATGGATCCACTGGGGCAGTGCGATCGATTTCGGCATCGCATCCATGTACTGGTGAATCATCTCGACTTCGGCCATCACGTCCAGCGGCGCCTCGTCCAGGAGGGTTCTGGCGGCGAGATAGGCCTGGACGGTCCCGAGGCCGGCCTCCCCCGACAGGCGGTCTTCGGGCCATCTTTCCAGGTAGGTCCCGTACTGCAGCGCCGCAATCCGCCCCAGCCGGTTCTGGACGAAGGGCGGCGCGGTCAGGGCTTCGGCCCGCTGCTCGTAACTGCTCATCCGGTCGACCTTCAGGATGGCCCGGATGATGGAGGTCACCGTCTCCAGGGGCTGGACGTGCCCCGGCGTGAAGAGCCAGCTGCGGGCCCGTCGGGGCCACTTGCCCATGTCGCCCATCCCAATGAGGGTGCCATGGCTTTCCGTGGCCCGGGTCAGGAAGAGGATGCAGGATTCCCCGGCCTGGAAGACCGGGGGCGCCTCCAGACCGGCGACCGGGAGATCCACCACGAATTTTCGGTCGAGGGAGCGGTGGAAGGACTCTGAAACCCCGAAGACGATCTGGCCGGGAGTGCCGGCGGCGTCCGCGGGGCCGATGCCGAGAACGCTCCCCACGGCGATGGCGTCGCTCTCGAAGACCAACTGGATAAACGTAAAGGAGGCCGTCAGCGCCCCCAGGCCCGAAGCCTGGTTCGCCACGGCCCTTCCCTGCCCCTCCTCATGGTTGACAACAGTCATGGCAAGCATCCCCATTATCCATATGCCGGCGATCCTTCCGGCCATTTAATCGTTCCACCTTCTCCGCGTGCGGTGGTTTTTTCCGGGGTCGCCCCAGTCATACCGCGCCAGGCCGTGCTCGCGCCCCGTCATCTGCTGGTAGGCCTGGTGCTCGATGGGGTGCCCCTGGCAGTACCCCCCGACGGGCGCGGCCGGCGGCGCCCCCCAGGCGTCGGGCCAGTGGTGGACCGTGGTGTCGAGCCTCACATCCCCGGATCCGGCGGCGCCAAGGGTTCCGGGGCCGCCGGGCGGGCAGATACCCGAGGCCGCCCCCGCCACCCGGCCGTGGCCGAGCCGCCAGTGGTTGTGCGCCGGGTCATTCCATGACCATCCATTCTGCCAGCAGGTGCCCCCATGGGTCCCGACCACCGCATCCGCCCGGATGATCTGCCGGACATGCTGCCGCTCGTGGAGAAACGTATTGCGGAACACGTCGATCCCCGTAAAGGGGCCGATGCCGATGCAGGCCTGGTGGGGAAAGGTGGTCGAGGCCCGGTCAAAGATGATGATGCGGCGCTTGTTGAGGGCACCGCCGTAGCTCCAGTGGGTCATGGCCGGTACCCGGCCGTAGTGCCCCGCCGGCCCGGCCCCGCCGTAGCGGACATGCCGCATGTGCCCCTCGCCGATGATCTGGCGCCAGTAGAAGAACCAGTTGGGCGCCCGCCCCCCGGGGTGGGCCAGGCCGTCGGGCGGATGGTTGGTGGCGTTCTTGGGCCAGAAGACCTCGATGGGCGTGGAGACCGGCCCGCCGCAGACCGTCAGCGAGACGTTTTTCGGCCCGAAATCGTCGTGACGTTCCGGCAGGCCGGTGAAGGTCGCGGTGGTCTCCAGGCCCCGCCCCTGTGAGGCGTCGGCAGGATCGGCGGCAGACCAGGCCAGGGTGCTGTCGCCGACGGCGTCGATGCTCCACGAGGCGCGGCTTTCCGCCTCGGCCCGCGCCGCGCCGTCGTCGGGCTCGACCCGGGCGCGGCACGGAATGGTCAATACCCCCGGGCGGGCATTGGAATAGGTGAACTCGTTGGTATTGGATCCCGCGTTGACGGGATCGCCGGCGGGGTTGGCGATGACCACCCGGTAGGCCAGCACCCGCGTGGTATCCCGCGCGGTCTGGCCCATGTAGGTATAGGTCGCCGTCACCGTCACTTCGCCGGGAGACAGTCCGCGCACGTTGGCGGTGGCGCCGGAGCCGACGACGCCCACGACGCTGTCATCCGACGCCTCCCAGCGCATGGATCCGCCCGGCGGGGAACCGTCGGCATTCAGGGTGATGTGCCCGGGACCCGAGCCCTCGGGGGGAATTCAGATCAGCGAGCGGGGCTTTTCCCGGATGGTCACTGTCACCGGCGGCCGCTGCGGGCAGGGCTCCACCGCGCACCCGACATCCCGTCCATTGCTCATGGCGTATCCTCCGACTGCTGTCGTTGCCGTTCATCGATCCAGTCCATCTTCACGCTGCCGTCGACGTCCGTCATCCGGAGGACCTCTCCGGCCCATGCCGTCTCCGGGTCGGCGTCGAAACCGGGGCCATGGGCAAGCATGTATTCCAGGAACCGCTGCACATTCCCCTCCTGGGTGATCCCGTAGCCCGCGGCCTTGGCGATGCCGTCATCGATGAGGCCGTTCAACGCTTCCGCCGTCATCCCCCCGGCGGCGTCGGGGAATGCCGCCGTAAGGTGTCCGGCCATCCGCTGCCGGAACTGCGCCAGCATATGGGCCTCAAACACGGCCATCTGCTCTTTTCGGATGATCAGCATGACTCACCTCTCCTGAAAGGGTCGCTGCCCGGCTCCGGAGATCCGTCCAGCAGCACTACCGCTCATGCCTCCTGCAGTTCGACGGCTTCGCTGCGGAGCACCCCGCGGTCCACGGCCGCCCGCCATAGGGCGGACGGTTCTTCACCCTCCATCAGGAAGCCATCCACAGGGCCGAAAAAGGTCCGGAGCTCGCCGGCGCGGCAGGTCGGCAGGTAGATCCGAAGCACCCGCGGATCGTAATACCGGAAATAGAGGGCATTCCCCTCTTCATCATGGACCACGAACAGCGCCTGGAAATG
>CAJXSB010000363.1 GCA_913060435.1 uncultured Desulfococcus sp. | reverse complement strand
AGATTTGACGTATGGACATGAATTACAGAAAGAAAAACGCGTTCTGATCCTTTTTCCCGGGCAGAGTGATCTGCCGGCGTATCCAGCGGTCGTAAAAGGCCTCAAGTCCGGCTTGGCGGCGGGCAAGGAATTTCACATAGAGTATTTCATTGAATATATGGATCTCTACCGCAATCCTGAACAGGATCCATATACGTTTTTAATGGATTTGCACCGCTACAAGCTTTCCAGGAAAAAGGTCGATTTGATTATCGCATACTCGGCGCCGTCGCTGAGCTTGATTGTCGCCCACGGCAAGGACTTCTTTCCGCAAACCCCTCTTGTCTTCTCCGGAATCCCGCGGGCACAATTGAACCGGCTGAATTTAAAAAGTCCCATGATTACCGGAGTCCTGCTGGATATCGATTATGAGGGGCTGCTGGAAACGGCGCTAAAGATCCATCCGCAGACCCGGCACGTAGCGGTGGTGAACGGGGCCTCCAACACCGATCTATTCTTTGAAAAGGAAGTACGAGAGGCACTTGACCCCTATGCCAAGCGGCTCGACTTCATTTACCTGACCCGCCTTCCGCTGGATAACATCTTGAAAAAGGTTCAGGACGTGCCCGAGCATTCCGTGGTTCTGTTTTACATCCTGACCCGGGACGGCGAAGGCAAAGGCTTTCCCCCGTGGGAGGCGGCTTCCATGGTGGCCGAGGCTGCCAACGCGCCGGTGTATGGATGCCTGGATTCTTATTTCGGCCACGGTATCGTCGGTGGGCGGATGAGCAGCATGGAAATGACGGGGATCAAGGCCGGCGAAATGGGGCTGCGAATCTTGAGAGGTGAAAATCCCGCTGATATTCCCATGACGAGTCAGGGCACCATCATTGATCTGTTTGACTGGCGACGGTTCAAACGCTTCAAGATCCGGGAGGACCGGCTGCCCCCCGGCAGCACGGTTCAGTTTAAAACCTATTCCTTCTGGGAGCTTTACCGAGGGTATATCATTGCCGCCCTTTTTCTCTTCTTGATCCAGAGCGGGCTGATTTCATTTTTGCTGAAGCAGCGGGCGCAGCGCCGCCGGGCACAGGCGCAGCTCGCCAAGCGACTTCGCTTTGAAGAGATGCTGTCCGCACTTTCGGCCCGTTTCGTGAATCTCCCGCCGGACCAGGTGGACATGGAGATCATCCGCGTGCTGGAAACGATCGGTGCAACCCTTGACATGGATCGGGTCAGTATTTTTGAACTGGTGGAAAAGGATCAAACGCTGCATCTCGTTCACTCGCACAAGGACATCGACATCGCAGCCCCTCCCGCCGAGCTCAAATTCGAGCAGCTGCCATGGGTCAAGGAAAAATTGCTCCAAGGGGAGATTCTGACGTTTTCCGATCCTGATGACTGGCCGTCAGAAGCCGAAACGGACAGGAATTTCCTGCGCATCCAGGGCATTATCTCGTTGGCGGTGATCCCCCTGTCGACCCGGGAGAAGATGCTGGGCGTACTCTCCCTGGCCATGCTGAAAAAATCCCGGCAATGGCCGCAGGAGCTCATTCGTCAATGCCGTTTGGTTGCGGAGGTGTTTGCCAATGCACTGGTCCGCAAGCGGCATGAAGAATCACTGTTGGCGGCCGAGGCGAAATATCGCACGGTGGCCGATTTTACCTACGACTGGGAATACTGGGCAGATGTTGACGATTCGCTTGAATACGTCTCGCCCTCCTGTGAGCGCATCAGCGGCTATAAGGTCCGGGATTTCATCGAAAGCCCGTCTCTGTTGACGGAAATCATCGTGCCCGAGGACTGGGATGCATGGCACCGGCATTTTGAGGATTCCCGTCAGGAGCCAAAGCCCCGCGAGATTCAATTTCGGATTCGACGTCGGGATGGAAAGATCCGCTGGATAGAACACAACTGCCAGCCGGTCACGGACCATCAGGGGCGTTTGAAGGGATTTCGTGCGGGCAACCGTGATATTACGGACCGCAAACAGGCAGAGATCGATCTGCGCGGCGCTTACAGGGAGATCGAGCAGTTGAAAAACCAGCTGGAGGCGGAAACGGCCTCCCTGCAGGCGGAGATCAAGCTGGATCATAATTTCGAGAATATCATCGGCAGCAGTGCCGCCCTCAAATACGTCCTCTACAAGGTGGAACAGGTCGCCCCTTCCGACACCACTGTTCTGGTGCTCGGGGAAAGCGGCACTGGAAAGGAGCTGATTTCCCGCGCAATCCACAACAGCAGCCCGCGCAGGGCTCGCCCCTTGGTGAAAGTCAACTGTGCCACCCTGCCGTCGCATCTGATCGAAAGCGAGCTTTTCGGCCACGAGCGCGGCGCGTTTACGGGGGCCCAGACCCGGCAGCTGGGTCGGTTTGAAGTTGCCGACGGCACCAGTATTTTTCTGGATGAAGTTGGTGAACTGCCGCTGGAGCTCCAGGCCAAGCTGCTCCGGGTGCTCGAGGACGGCGAGTTCGAGCGGCTGGGCAGCTCCCGAACGATCCAGGTGGATGTGCGGGTGATCGCCGCCACCAATCGCAACCTGGAGGAGGAAATCCGCAACGGCCGCTTCCGGGAGGATCTATTCTACCGGTTGAATGTTTTCCCGATTACGGTCCCCCCCCTGCGGAAGCGCGCCGAGGATATTGCCCTGCTGGCCCGTTTTTTTGTTGAAAAGGCATCCAAACGCCTGGGCAAAAGCATTGAACAGATCCCGGAAAGCATCGTGCAGAAGCTGCAGGACTATGCCTGGCCCGGTAATGTCCGGGAGCTGGAAAACGTGATTGAGCGGGCGGTCATCAACAGCTCCGGTCCCAGGCTGCGGTTGGCGGACGTTCTTGACAAGCCGGCCCGCAGCCGGACGTCCTCCGTGCTGAAGAGTTTGAAAGAGACTGAAAAGGAACATATCCTCCGGGTGCTCCAGTTCACCAACTGGCGCATCGAGGGCCCCAAAGGCGCCGCCCTCATACTGGATATGAATCCTTCCACCCTGCGCTCCCGCATGCGCCGGCTCGAAATTCAGAAGCCATAGGAAAAAAAGAGGGTCCAACCTTATCCCTGAACGGCTGCCGGGTCCGGCCCCCTGCCGGTGCGCCGCTCGTATTTGATCTGCTCCTTGAGGTAGGATCGCCGCAGATCCAGATCCGACCGGGACATGTCGAGGCCGGTGGCGATGCCTTTCTTTCGGCCGACCCGGTCATAGTTCAGCACTGTGAAAAGACCGCTGTTGGTGACGTGGGACGCCTTTTCATTCTGGAAGGAGACGGCCATGACGGCGATTTCCACCACCAGGGTGGTGTTGGCCACGAAGATGACGCGGCCGCGCATCTCCACGATATGGTCCAGGTGCAGCGGCCTGAGGAAGAGGACGTCCTCCATGGCGATGGTTACCATTCTGAAATTTCCGGTAAACTGCCGGGCGGTGGCCAGCGCCAGCTCCTCCATCATCTCGATGGTGTCGCCGCCGAAAACGTTGCCGAGGATGTTGGTGTTGCGGGGCAGAAAATTCTTCCGGATCACCAGTTCCGTCTTTTCCGGCGGGATATGGGCGGTTCGGGGATAATGGTCGGCCAGGTGGTCTTCGGGGATGACAGCCATCCCGTCGACCGCCGCGGTGGTTCTGCGACGATTGGCCAGCAGGCGCTCCCGGGACTCGGCCATGGCCTTTTGCGCCAGATCCCGGGGGGTGCGGTACTCGAGCCGTGGAATATTGCGGTTGGGCCTTCCATCGGCATCAATGGCCACCATGGTGATCACGCCGCTGTGCCCGGTGTGGACCTCCATCTCATCGGGGGCCTTGTAGGCGCCTTCCACCCTGACGATCATGGAGGAGCGGCCCACCTGGATGACGCTGGCATCATAGCGGACATAGTCCATGTGGCAGATATAGTTGAGGAGTTCAACGCGGTCGAAGGCGAGGGTGACCGCCTCGCATCCGGCATGTCTGGCTGCGGCCGATGCCGCCACGATGTCCATCATGTGGAGCAGCCGCCCGGCTGACATGCGCTGCCCCATCCGGCTCTCCTCCCCCACGATTTCGGCGATGAAGGATTCCGAATCCTCCGGTGTCTTTGTCTCAAGGATCATTGGCTATCCCTTTTATTGGTTGCGGTTCGGGATGCTTCGGACTCTCCCAGGGCCTCCGAGGTCCAACCCCCGCCCAGGGCCTTGTACAGCCCGATCAGGTTCGACGTGACGCTGCCGTCGCTCACGGCCAGCTCATCCTGGAACGAGAGAAGGGAGCGCTGGGCGTCGAGCACATTGGAAAAGTCGACGAGCCCGGCGGCGTACTGATCCTGGGCCAGGTCGACCGCTTTCCGGGCGGCGTCCACCGCCTCAAGGAGCCGCTCCCTTCGGAGCTGCTCTTCGGCATAGGCGGTAAGGGCGTTTTCCACCTCCTCCAGGGCGTTCAGGACCGCGGACTCGTAGGCCAGCCGGAACTGCTCTTCCACGGCGGTCTGGGCTGCGATGTTGTTCCGGATGGCTCCGGCGTCGAAGACGTTCCAGGCGACCGATGGGCCGATGCTCCAATAGCGGCTGGACGAGAGGAAAAAGTCGCCCGATTCAAAGGACTCCAGGCCGATGGAGCCGATGAGCCGGAACCGGGGGTAGAGATCGGCCACGGCCGCGCCGACGCGGGCGGTCGGGGCGGCC
>CAJXSB010000362.1 GCA_913060435.1 uncultured Desulfococcus sp. | reverse complement strand
TACCAGAAGGGGGCCTACACCGGGCGGAACATCCGCTTCGGCGTCCGGGAGCACGGCATGGGGGCGATCCTCTCGGGCCTGGCCCTCCACGGCGGCGTTCGGGCCTACGGCGGAACATTCCTGGTCTTTGCCGATTATATGCGTGCTCCCATCCGGCTGGCGTCGCTCATGAAGCTTCCGGTCACCTACGTCTTTACCCACGACAGCGTGGCCGTGGGGGAAGACGGCCCCACCCACCAGCCGGTGGAGCACCTCATGAGCCTTCGCGCCATTCCCGGCCTTACGGTGATCCGGCCTGCGGACGCCAACGAGACCCGGGAGGCTTGGCGCGTGGCCATGACCCATGCCTCGGGGCCGAGCGCGCTGATCCTGAGCCGCCAGAAGCTGCCGGTGGTCGACCGGGATGCTTTTGCGGATGCCGGCGGCCTGGCCAAGGGGGCGTATGTGCTCTCCGACTGTGACGGGACGCCCGACATCATCCTCATCAGCTCCGGCGCCGAGGTCCACCTCGTTCTTTCGGCCCAGCAAGCCCTGGCGGAGAAGGGGGTCCAGGCCCGGGTCGTCAGCATGCCGAGCTGGGAGCTGTTCGATCAGCAGGATGCCGCCTACAGGGATGGGGTGCTGCCGCCCGAGGTCGGGGTGCGTCTGGCCGTTGAAGCCGGGCAGACCATGGGATGGGAGCGTTACGTGGGGCGCCGCGACGCCGTCATCGGCATCGAGCGCTTCGGCACTTCCGCCCCCGGCGGCCTGGTCCTGGAGCGCTACGGCTTCACGTCGGAAAACGTGGTGCAGAAAGCCATGGCGCTGCTCGAAAAATAGTCGATCATCACCGGCGGGGCTTTACCTCGGGCGTCAATGCCCCGCCGGACCTCCCCCCCTGCCTGCGACCATCCGTCCTGCCCGGCCTCTTTCCGTTTCTTCTCCCCGGAACGGGGATCCGAGATGCCCATCGTTCAACGGCATCCGCCGCTGCACTGCTGCCGGAAAGCCTATGTCAGCAGCTGAAGGATCTTCCGGGAGGTATACTCCCCGGTGTCCGCAAGACCGTCCATGGGCATGAAATCGTTGGCGTTGGCGGAAAAGAGGCATGTGGCCGATGCCGGGAAATCCTCGTCCGCCTCGTAAAAGATGTAGCAGAGCGCGATCTTGGGCAGCGGCATCACCCGAAACGCGATGTCGCCGCTCACCTCGCCGACGTCCGTGCTCCCGCCCAGGGCGTTGACAATCTCGGAAGTGCGTGCACGAATGGCGTCCACGTGGGGTACGAGAACCTCCTGGGTGTAGGCGGCGAAGGCCCCCACATAGGGCATGCTGCCCGGAAAATCCTTGAAAGCCCGGAACGGCGCCATCACCATGGGGCCGAGCCCCGCGTTCAGGGCGTACAAGGATATGACGATCCCCAAGGGACCGGACTGCCGGGCGTCTCCGAGGAAAATCCCTTCGGGGGAAATGCGGCAGCGCTCCCCGAAGGCCGGGAAGGTGACGCCGCCGTCCTCGGGCGATCCCGGCAGCCGTGCGGCGAGGTCCGGCACGGCGGTTTCTTCCGCAAAAAGGGTGTCGAGGTTTTTCCGGACAATGGCAGCATAATTATCGTTCACAGCGTGTTGCCTCCTCAATGTCTTCCGGAGGTGGATCCGCCTCCGGAGGGTGATGTCGCCGGCCGGCATCCCGTCGCAGCACGGCGCAGATGCGGCCCCGTTCCAGGAAAGAGATGTTTCGGATGTGTGTGGTCGCCTTGTAGATCATTTTCCGGGCAGATTCAATGGAACTTTTCCAACGGGTGCCGTCATGGCGGACGGCCCGGTCAGTTTTTGCTTGTATTTTGAGCTGGAGTTTGCAACATATTTCAATTAACTCGATTTTCGAGTGTCATAAGCCGGAGAACACCTCTATCCATCGCTTGAACGAATTTCGAAAGTCAAGGTTTAACATTTACCAGTCCTATCCCTGCCAGCATCGCTGCCCCGGGAGGCGTGACGAGCCGGCACCGGCGTCCGGTTCGAAATGGACAACATGAATACCAGAGTTGAGGTGAAGAGAAGATGACCGTGGAACATGAAGAGATACCGTTTGACGTGCTGTTTGTCGGCGGCGGCCCGGCGAGCCTCGCCGGAGCCATCCGGCTGATGCAGCTGGCCCGGGAGAACCAGATGGAGCTAGAGGTCGCCCTGATCGAAAAAGGGGCCGAGATCGGCGCCCATGCCGTAAGCGGGGCGATTCTCAACCCCATCGCCCTGGAAGAGCTGATGCCGGACTACGCGGAGCGGGGATGCCCTGTCGAGGGCATTGTCCGCGACGATCTGTTCTGCTTTCTCACGGCCGAGCGCCACTACCGGATCCCCATTGTTCCCAAGCAGATGCACAACAAGGGGCATGCCATCGTCAGCCTGTCGCGCTTCACCCGCTGGCTTGGCGACATTGCGGAGGAGATGGGGGTCAATGTCTTTCCCGGCTTTACCGGAAAAGAGGTGCTCTATGCATCCGACGGCCGGAGGATTGTCGGCGTCCGGACCGGGGACAAGGGGCTTGACAAGGACGGCAGCCCCAAGAGCAATTTCGAGCCGGGCATCGACCTTACGGCCAAGGTGACCATTTTCGGTGAGGGGGCCCGGGGCAGCCTGATCAAGGATGTGGCGGCGCGGCTCGATATTGCCTCCGGCCGGGAGCCCCAGGTCTATGAGACCGGCATCAAAGAGGTCGTCCAGCTGCCGGAAGATCATTATTTCAAGACGAGCCGGGCCAACGACATCCACCTGATGGGCTATCCCCTGGGGATGGACCCGCCGGGCGGCGGCTTCATCTATGAGATGAAGGGCAACCGGGCCGCTGTCGGCTACCTGACGGCGCTCTGCTATGAAAATCCCGGTCTCGATCCCTACGAGGAATTTCTCAAGTTCAAGCAGCACCCGTTTGTGGCCGATATCCTCCGCGGCGGCAAGGTCGTCGAGCAGGGGGCCCGGACCGTCTCCACCGGCGGGTATTTTTCCATGCCCCGGCTGGTGGTGGACGGCGGTATGTTCATCGGCGGGGCGGCGGCCATGCACAATACCCCGGGCCTCAAGGGTATCCATATCGGCATGAAATCCGGCATGCTGGCGGCGGAAGCCTGTCTGTCGGCCCTGAATTCGGACCGGTTCGATGCGGAAGCCCTCGAGGACTATCCCCGGCGTTTTTCGGAAAGCTGGGCGTCCCGGGAGATGTTTGAAGGCCGCAATTTCGCCCAGGGCCTGGCCAAAAAGGGCCTCTTGAAGCTGATCTATCTTGGCTCACAGTATGTGACCGGCGGGCGGGGCGTTCGGGATTTCATGCCCCTCGAGGAAGACTACCGGACGCTCCTGCCGGCGGAGCGTACGACGCCGCCGGAAACGGTCGATCCCAAATCCCTGGACGGCGTCCTCCATGTAGACAAGCTGACGGGGGTTTATCTTTCCAAGACGATCCACCGGGAGGACCAGCCGTCCCACCTGATGGTGCATGACCGCGAGCTCTGCGTCCGGGTCTGCTACCCCACTTACGGAAGCCCCTGCACCCGCTTCTGTCCGGGAAACGTCTATGAAATGACCGCGGATGAGGAGACGGGTGAGATGCAGCTCAAGCTCAACCCCTCCAACTGCTTCCACTGCAAGACCTGCGACATCAAGGACCCGTATGAAAATATCACCTGGACCTGCCCGGAGGGCGGCGAGGGGCCGGGTTACACGATTGTCTAAGGATGCCCTGGAAATCGGATCGGGGCCGGTTCGGAGCGATCCAGCGGATGCGCCGTGAGATCCGCCATGGTGGCGGGGCGGTGGTGACGGGCCGCCTGTTCCGGTGGCTGTGCCTCTGCGTGACGGTGCTCTGCGTGCTTCCGGCATGGGATCCGTCTGCGGAAGCGTCGGGGGAGATCCCTGCGCGAACGGCGGACCAGCCGGGCCTGGAGCGGCGGGAGAGGCCCGGCAGAGACCGCCCGGAGCTGCCGCCCTTCCTCGCTTCGCCCCCACAGCAGCCGTCGGTGGCGGCGCCGGCTGCGCCCCCCGAGGCGCCGAAGGAGGCTGCCGGCCCCCGGGTGCTCCTCCAGAGGATCCGGTGGGACGGCAACACGGTCTTTTCCGATGAAGCGCTCAACGAGCTGGCCGCGCCATGGCTCGGCCGGGAGGTTACCTTCGAAGATCTCCAGGCGCTCCGGATACGGATCACGCGGCATTATATCGACCGCGGCTACGTCAACTCCGGCGCCGTCATCCCGGACCAGGAGGTCGTGTCGGGCAGGATCCGGGTGAAGGTCGTCGAAGGGCGGCTCGCCGAGGTAGCGGTTTCGGGAAATTCACGTCTCAAGACCTCCTATGTGCAGCGCCGGCTGGCGGCGGCGAGCGGACCGCCCCTCAATCTCAACGAACTCCAGTCGGCGGTACAGATCCTGCACCAGAACCCGCTCATCGATCGGGTCGATGCGGAGCTGCGCCCCGGCCTGCGCCTCGGAGAGGCCCTTCTGGCGGCGGAAATCAAGGAGGCCTCCCCCTATGTCCTGGGATTCGAGTTCGGCAACAACTGGTCCCCCCGGATCGGGTCGGTGGGAGGGGAGCTCTATACCGCCCACCGGAATCTCACCGGGCGGGGGGATACTTTGGGGCTCCGCTATGCCATGACCC
>CAJXSB010000361.1 GCA_913060435.1 uncultured Desulfococcus sp. | reverse complement strand
CTCAAAGGCCATCTCTTCGCCGGCAATGCCGTTGATCACGGCAAAACGGGCTGCACAACGGGCGCCGTTGCCGCACATTTCGGCCCGGCTGCCGTCCGAGTTAAAAAAATGCCACCGGAAGTCCACCGCAGGAGCCTCCTCCAAGACCACGAATCCATCCGCGCCGAGGGATACGGTCCTGGCACAAAGCCGCCGGGCAAGATCGGCAAAATCCGTTTCCCGAAGCATTTTCCGCCGGTTGTCGATGATAATGAAGTCATTCCCGCTGCCGCACATCTTGAAAAAGGGTATCTTGTTCATGTCCTACCTCGATTGTCTCTCGCACATCGGTTCCGGTCCCCCTCCGTCAATAATCGACGGAAACGGTGTTGGAGTCGCCGCCGCCCGACCCATAGGCGTCGAAAGCCCGCAGCCGATAGCGGTATCGAAAACCTTCTTCCAGCGGATCCGGATAGGTCATCCGGCCGGCCTGCCGATCCGAGGGCGTAATCGCGACCTGATCCAACTGCGTAAAGGTCAGGGGGCAATCCCGGCACTCCGCTTCCGCGATGGGCGTCTTGGATCGGTAGACGGCAACCCCGACGGCTTCCCCGGCATCCTTGCCCGCCGCCGGGATGCTCCACGTCAGCCGGGCGCTCCCCGCCTCCACCACGCCCGACAGATCGGAGACCGCGGCCGGCGGCAGTCGCTTGGGCGGCCGCGGCGGCGCCTTGACCCCGCATCCCGCAAAGAGGGCCGCCGCCAGCCAGAACACCCATATCCGCCGGCGAATGCCGATCAATCTCCCCCACCTTTTTCAGCGGGAAATGACGCCTCGAGCACCTCTCGCGCCTTCTGGATGGCGGCCCGGACGTTGGCGGTGGCCGTTCCCCCGGCCGACCGCCTCCGGTCAACCATCTGGGGGACCGAAAGGAAGGAGAAGATGTCCTCCTCGATATGATCGGAGAACTGTTTCAGCTCCGCCAGTGTCAGTTCATGAAGCTCCCTGCCCCGGGCCAGCGCAAAGCCGACGGCCTTTCCGACCACGTGGTGCGCCTCGCGGAATGGAACCCCGCGGGTCGCCAGATAGTCGGCCATGTCCGTGGCGTCGAGGTACCCGGTGGTGGTCGCCGCCGCCATCACGTCGGTCTTGAAGGTGATGTTGGGCAGCATCCGGGTGTAGACCTCCAGCGTCATCTTGAGGGTGTCGACGGCATCGAAAAGCGGCTCCTTGTCCTCCTGCATATCCCGATTGTAGGCCATGGGCAGGGATTTCATCAGGGTGAGCAGCGCCATCAGGTCGCCGTAGACCCGCCCGGTCTTCCCCCTGACCAGTTCGCAGACATCGGGGTTCTTCTTCTGGGGCATGATGCTGCTGCCGGTGGTGAAAGCGTCGGCGATCTCCACGAAGCCGAACTCGGCTGAGGACCAGAGGATCAGCTCTTCGGAAAGGCGGCTGAAATGCATCATGCAGATGCTCGCGGCCGCAGCGAACTCGATGGCAAAATCCCGGTCCGCCACGGTATCCATGCTGTTTTCGGTGATCCGGGAAAAACCGAGCTGCCGGGCGGTGGAATCCCGGTCGATGGGATAGGTGGTACCGGCCAGGGCCGCCGCCCCCAGCGGCATGGCATCGATCCGCCCCAGGGCGTCCCGGAGCCGCTCCCCATCCCGGGTGAACATCTCGTAATAGGCCATGAGGTGATGGGAGAGGAGCACGGGCTGGGCCCGCTGGAGATGGGTGTATCCCGGCAGCACCGCCCCGATGTGAGCCTCGGCCAGCGCCACCAGCGCTTTTCTCAGGCGGACGACGGCCTGGAGGAGCCCCCGGATCTCGGCCCGCAGGTACATCCGGATGTCGAGGGCCACCTGATCGTTTCGGCTGCGGCCCGTGTGGAGCTTCTGGGCGACCTTGCCGACGATCTCGAAAAGGCGGGACTCCACGTGCATATGGATGTCTTCCAGGCTGTCATCGTAGACAAACTCCCCGGCCGCGATCTCCCGGCGGACCTCTTTGAGGCCCCGGGCCAGCGTTTCCGCCTCTTCCGCCGTGATCACACCGGTCTCGGCGAGCATGCGGGCATGGGCGATGGACCCCTCGATGTCCCATTCATGCAGCCTGCGGTCAACGTCGATGGAGGCCGTAAACCGCTCGACCAGTGCGTCGGTGCCTTCGGTGAACCGGCCGTCCCAGAGTTTTTCGGACATGGCTTCCCCTACCCCTGTTTTCGGTTGATTTCCCGGATTCGGAGCCGGAGCGCATTCAGCTTGATAAACCCTTCCGCATCTCCCTGCCGATAGACGCTGTCGTCCTCGAAGGTGGCGAAGGCTTCACTGTAGAGGGAGTAATCGGATTTCCGGCCCAGAATCGTGCAGTTGCCTTTGTAGAGTGAGAGGCGCACCACGCCGGAGACGTTCCGCTGGGTCTCGTCGATGAGGGTCTGCATCAGCTCCCGCTCGGGGGAGAACCAGAAGCCGTTGTAGATCATCTCGGCATACCGGGGCATGAGGCTGTCCCTCAGGTGCATGACCTCCCGGTCCATGGTGATCGACTCCATGGCGATGTGGGCCGCCCGGAGGATCGTGCCGCCGGGCGTCTCGTAGACACCCCGGGACTTCATGCCCACAAAGCGGTTTTCGACGAGGTCGGCCCGCCCGATCCCGTGTTTGCCGCCCAGTCGGTTCAGCTCCCGGAAGAGGGTCGCCGGCGACATGTCGCGGCCGTTGATGGCCGTCGGATCGCCCTGCTCGAAGGTGATCTCGATCTCCTCCGCCGCATCGGGTGCATCCTGGGGAGAGACCGTCAGGGTGAAGATATCCTCGGGCGGCGCTTTCCACGGATCCTCGAGGATGCCGCCCTCATAGCTGATATGGAGCATGTTCCGGTCGGTGCTGTAGGGCTTCTTCCGCGTGGAGAGGACCTCGATGCCGTGCTTTTCGGCAAAGGCCATCAACGCCGTCCGGGAGGTGAGGTCCCAGACCCGCCAGGGGGCGATGATCTTGATGTCGGGCTTGAGGGCGTAGTAGCCCAGTTCGAACCGGACCTGGTCGTTGCCCTTGCCGGTGGCGCCGTGGCTGACCGCATCGGCCCCCTCGATGTTGGCGATCTCGATCTGCCGCTTGGCGATGAGAGGGCGGGCAATGGAGGTGCCCAGCAGGTACTGCCCCTCATAGAGCACATTGGCGCGAAAGGCCGGAAAAACGTAATCCCGGATGAAGGGCTCCTTGAGATCGTCGATATAGACCTTGGATGCGCCGGTATTGAGGGCCTTCTCCTCGATGGTGTCGAGCTCCTCCTCCTGGCCGATATCCGCTGAAAAGGCGATGACCTCGCAATCATGGGTTTCGATCAGCCACCGTAAAATCACCGACGTATCCAGTCCGCCTGAATAGGCCAGCACCACTTTGTTCACTTGCTCCGTCATCTCTGAATCCTCTTCTCTAAAGCAATAAAAGATCTCTGAAACATCGGCCCTTCCCCTTTCCCGATGCCAGGGCTCCGAAAGGCCGGAAAGCGCCGCCGAAGAGCGCCGCGGGGATCAGGCCAGCAGTTCATCCAGGCAGTCGACAAGGGCGTCGACCGCGGCCCGTTCGATCACCAGCGGCGGGGCGAACCGCAGGACGTTCTCCTGGATGCAGTTGATGAGAAATCCCCGGTCCAGGCAGGCCGCCACCAGCGGCGCACCGGGCCGGTCGAGCGCCATGCCGATCATGAGCCCCTTGCCCCGGACGTCGACCACCGACCGCCTGCGCTCCTGGAGGGCCAGCAGCTTCGACTGGAAATATTCCCCGGTTTCCGCCGCCTTTTCAATGACCCCCTCTTCGGTGAGCACCCGGAGGGTCTCGAGGGCCGCTGCGGTGATCACCGGGGTACCGCCGAAGGTGGTGGCGTGGGCCCCCGGCCCGAAGGCATCGGCCACCTCCTCCCGGGCCAGCATCGCCCCGATGGGCAGGCCGTTGGCCAGGGCCTTGGCCAGCGTCATGATGTCCGGCGCGACCCCGTAGTGCTCGTGGGCGAAGAGCTTCCCGGTCCGTCCGATGCCGGTCTGGATCTCGTCGAAGATGAGGAGAATCCCCGCCTCGTCGCACAGCCGGCGGACCGCCGCCAGGTACCCGGACTCCGGCGGTCGGATGCCGCCCTCCCCCTGGATCGGCTCCAGGATCACCGCACAGGTCTCGGACGTCACCGTTTTTTCCAGGGCCGCGATGTCGTTGAAGGGCACGAAGTCGAACCCGTTCAACACCGGCGAGAACCCCTTCTTGATCTTCTCCTGGCCCGTGGCGGAGAGGGCGGCCATGGTTCGCCCGTGAAAGGATTGTTCCGCGCTCACGATACGGTGACGCACCTCGCCCCGCTCATGGAAATACCGCCGGGCGAGCTTGATGGCCGCCTCGTTCGCTTCGGCGCCGCTGTTGCAGAAGAAGACCCGGTCGGCGAAGCTGTGGTCCACCAGCCATGCGGCCAGGTCGGTCTGGGGCCGGGTGTAGTAGAGATTGGAGACATGGCAGAGCTGCCCGGCCTGGTCGCAGAGGACCCTGGCGATCCTGGGGTGGGCGTGACCCAGGTTGCATACGGCGATTCCCGCCACAAAATCGGTATAGGCTTTTCCATCGGCGTCCCACACCGTCGTCCCCTCCCCCCGGACGATAACGACGGGC
>CAJXSB010000360.1 GCA_913060435.1 uncultured Desulfococcus sp. | reverse complement strand
CCCATCCCACGGGTCCCATTTTTTCCAGAAGATCACCGCCAGGGGGATCCACTATGTTACCCTCGACCCGGAAGCCGGCGATCTCTTTGATCTGGACCGCATCGGGGCGAAGACGATCGTGGCCGAGACGCGCTTCCTGAATCACATCCGCCTGAAAGCCCCATTTTTGCTCAAGAACGACGGAAAACGCGGCTGCTGCATCATGACAGCGGCAAAAGGGCCGGCGAGTGACGCATAACCTGGCGATCCCCGCGCCCTGTTAACCCCTGGGCGGTATTCGCAGCAGGACGGCCCCCGGCGTCCGCAGGACCCCTGCGGCCGGAATGACAAAATTTGTTTCTTTTGTTCCAAAAATTGGATGTTGCGGCACCCGGATGGCAGGGCCCTGTCGGCGGATTTCTGGAATCAGAGGTTTGGTATTCATTTTGCTTCCAATTGCAATGGCCTTTCTTGTTGGACTTGACGAATAAGCGGAGAATTTCAGTGGCAGCGACGGCGGGACCGGCACATCCCAAAGGAATACGATTCAGACTCCACAGCAAGTTTCTGATGGGCGTCGTCGTACTCGAATGCCTGATCATGGTCACGACGATCTTCGTCGTTGAAAAGCAGATGCGCGAGTCGGTCCTGACCGAATTCCTGAAACGGGGCTATACCATCGCCCGTAATCTGGCGGCGCTCAATGCCAATTACATCGCCACCTTCAACTATGTGAGCATCGAGCAGGTCGTTGCCAAGGTTACCCAGGAGAATGACCTGGCGTATGCGACGGTGCAGCTTTTCGACGGCGACGTCGCCGCTTACAGCGGCAGCGGCCGCTACCGCGCGCTGGTCTTTGATGAGTCCGTCAACCGAAGCGCCCTCGAGGCCGAAGGCGACCTGGTCCAGTACTTCAGCCTTGAAGGCTTCATCGACAAGATATGTGACATCGCCATCCCGGTTTACGTAACAGACAAGAAATGGGCCACGGTCCGGGTGGGAATGTCGATGTCGTACATCCGCGAGGCGATTCGAAAGACCCGCATCACCCTCATTACCCTTGGGGCGGTGGTGCTGATGGTCAGCTGCGTGCTCTCGATGTTTCTGGCCCGTCACATCTCCCGGCCGGTGGGGGCGCTCGTCAAAAGCGTTGAGGCGATCACCGGGGGCGACTATGACTGCAATATCGAGGTCCATTCCAATGATGAAATCGGCTTTCTCGGCAATCGTTTCTCCTACATGCAGAAGGCCCTCCGGGAGAACATCGCCCTGCTGAAGGATTCCAACGCCGAGTTGACCCTTCACAACCAGCGGCTTCAGGGTCTCTTCAAGGCCAGCCAGGCGATCAACTCTCTCCAGAACAGCCAGTATCCCTATGAGCTCATTGTCGAGTCGGCCATGGAGGCGACGGCCTCTCCGGCGGGGTTTCTGACCTTGTTGGATGATGAGCGGAGTCTCCAGACGGTTGCCGAGAGATGCCGGAATGACGACGACCGGATGGTCCGGATCGCGATTCATGCCCTCGAGAAGCGTCACCCGCTCCTGCTGCAGGACCCCTTTCAGTCCTGCGCAACCGCCCACGCATGCCATTTCAATTTCGAGCCCCTGCAGGAGGGGCTGCGGTACTGCTCCATCGACATGGACTTTTTCCCGAACCATGAGCTGATAACGGTGCCCCTTCGCCAGTCTGACGACATCAAGGGTTTTATCAGCCTGATCCGGCGGAAACGGCGGGGCAAGCTTACCAACTCCGAGCGCCAGATCATCTCGGCGCTCTCCAGTCATGCCGCCATCGCTCTGGAGAACAAGAAGCTCTTCCTTGAACTCGACCAGGCCTATTTCAGCTCCATCCGGTCCCTGGCAAAATCCCTCGAACTGAAGGATGAATACACCTATGGGCATTCGGAGCGCGTCGCAAAGATTTGCGTAAATATCGCCAAGGCCATGTCCATGGACGAAAAATCCCTCCGCGTCCTCCAGAATGCGGCGATGCTTCACGACATCGGCAAGATCGGCGTACTCGAGAGCATCCTCAATAAGGTCGGAAAGCTCGACGACAACGAGTTCCATTCCATTCGGAAGCACCCCCAGTTCGGGGACGATATCCTCAAGCCGACCGCCAGCCTGCGGGAAGAGCGCGCCATTGTCCGCCACCATCACGAACGCGAAGACGGGCGGGGCTATCCGGACGGGCTGACGGGCGATGAGCTCAGCCTCTCCGAAAAGATCATCATCGTAGCGGATGCGTTCGATGCCATGAATTCCAAACGCCCCTACCGCCAGCCCCTCGAGCCCGAAGCGATCCGCAGCGAGCTGCTCGCGCACCGGGGGACACAGTTTGATGGAGAGGTTGTGGCTGTTTTTCTCGACATAATGGAGAGTGCCATCGGAGACGATGGCGCCGGGTCCGCGCCATCGAACGTGGTGCCCTTCCGAATCTATCATACCTGACGTCGGTATGCTTCGCTGCCGGGCTGCCCGGGCTTGTCTCCGGTGATCCAGGCCCGGAAAATGTCCGTAGCCGCTACGCTGGCGCTCATGCCGCTTTGCCGCATCATCCCGACGATGGCGTCCGGGGGATAAAAGCGGCTATCCATCCGGAGCAGACGCTCGGCAAGGGCCACTGCGCGGACCGACATTCGCCTCAGATCCGGCTCCTCGACCAGAAGCCGTCCGCCGGGTTTCAGGACGCGGGACATCTCTGCAATGGCCCCGTGCTGGCATCGAAAATGATGGAGGGCATCCACGATGATGATCCGGTCGAAGGATCCGTCCGGGAATGGCAGACATTCGGCCGGGGCCGATACTGCCGTGAGGCCTTTTCGCCGGGCCTTTTCGAGCATGGGACGGGAGAGGTCGGTGACGACGATGCCGCCGACCCGGCCCTGCAGGTGCCCGGAGACCCGCCCGGTGCCCCCGCCGGCATCCAGCAGCATCCCCCTGGCAGGCAGCCGCAGCAGCCGGAGGATGCGGCGGGTGTCCGGCGGCCCCAGTACCCGGTCGTAGACCGGCGCTGCAATACTGAAATGATCGATCATCACCGCGGCTCCTCAACCGGATTCCGGCGCTGTCGAATATCGGCTCCGGCGATGAAAGCGCTTGCCATCACGCCGACAGCATCTCCCGCTCCTCCTCGAAGTCGGCATGCTCCAGGGCGATCTTCCGGAACGCTTCCGAAAGCTCGAGGAAGGCGTCCACGATATCCGGATCGAAGTGGGATCCCCGTTCTTCCAGAATCATTGCTACGGCGGTATCGTGCGGGTAGGGTGGCTTGTAGACCCGCTTGCTGATCAGGGCGTCATACACATCGGCCACGGCCATGAGCCGACCGAACAGGGGAATCTCCTCGCCCTTGAGGCCGCGGGGGTAGCCGGAGCCGTCCCATTTTTCCTGATGGGTATAGGCGATTTCCCGGGCCACGGAGAGGAATGAATCCTCGCCCAGCAATCTTTCGGAAGCCAGGATGGCGTCCCGACCGTAGGTGGTATGGCGCTTCATCTCTTCGAATTCCTCCTCGGTCAGTTCACCGGGCTTCAGCAGGATGTTGTCCCGGACGCCGACCTTGCCGATGTCGTGAAGCGGCGCGGATTTGACCAGCAGCTCGATGGCGTCGTCGTTCAGGCGGTCCTGGAATTTGGGTTGGTTTTTCAGGTGCTCCGCCAGGATTCGCACATAGCGCTGGGTTCGCCGGATATGGCCTCCGGTTTCCGGGTCCCGGTACTCCGCCAGGGTTCCCATGCTCTGGATGGTCGCATCCTGGGTCAACACCAGCTGGCGGGTCCGCTCTCGGACCAGATCCTCCAGATGGTCCCGGTACCGCTTGAGCTCAAGCTGGTTCCGGACCCTCGCCTTGACCAGCGCCGGGCTGAAGGGTTTGGTGATGTAGTCGACAGCCCCCAGGGCGAGCCCCCGGGCCTCGTCCTGCTCCTCGGACATGGCAGTGAGAAATACGATGGGGATGTCCCGGGTCTCCGGCGACGCCTTGAGGCTGCGGCAGACCTCGTAGCCGTCCATTCCGGGCATCATGATGTCCAGGAGGATCAGGTCGGGCGTTTCATCGGCAATCGCCTCGAGGGCTGTTTCTCCGTCCATGGCGACCCGCAGGTCGAAATCGCTGCCCAGGGCCTCCACCAGGATATCGATGTTGGTTTCGGTGTCGTCCACGATCATAACGGTGCATGAAGATAGGTCGCACATCGGCTTCACCTCGATTCTTTGCCGTCCGACGCCAGCAGCATGTCAACGACCTCCGCCGCCTCCCGGAAGCGGTACCGGTCGATGAGCCTGGCGAGTTTGGTGATTTCAGGAGGGAGGGCATCGGGCCGGGACAGGCGGTTGATTTCCGCCATGAGCGCCTTCAGCGGTATGGGCTTGCCCTTGAGAAGGTGCGGCTGCATTTCGGCCAGGAGCTGGTGAACGGCTTTCCGGGCTGCGGCGTCCGGTTCTCCGTCGCCGGCAGTTGCGGCGGCCGTAGACGCCTCCTTCTCCGGCGGTCCATTTTCGGGGAGCCATGCTGCAAGCCCTCCCATGACCGTCGCCAGTGCATCTTCGAATCGGCGCCGTTCTCTGGCGATGGCATCCGGGGTCTTTTCCGCCAGGGCCCGCTCGAGCGCGCCGGCTGCTTCGTGGAGAGACCTTGCTCCGATGTTGCCGGCGACGCCCTTGAGCG
>CAJXSB010000359.1 GCA_913060435.1 uncultured Desulfococcus sp. | reverse complement strand
GATGCCGTTTTCTTCGGTCCAGAAGCGCTGAAAGGCGCTGAAGAGGAGCATCCCCAGGGGGCGCGCCAGCTGGGTCCTGGAGCGGTACTTCAGCAGGTGGAGGGCCGTCTTGAGTCCGCCGTCGTAGACCCCGAAGGCCCGGGCGGTGCGAAAGTGCATCGGCCGGTCCCGGCAGGCCCCGCAGACCTGCACCTGCCCACCGCCCGAATCCGGGTCGAAGGCCTGCCCGCAAAGGGTGCAGACCGGGCGCTTGATCACGGCGAAGTCGTCCCGGCATGCGGGGCAGAAATACGGCGCCATCGTTTGGGAGAAGGCCCGGGGCGGCGCTGTTTCCGGCGCTGGCGGCTCTGGGGCGCCGGCGGGGGCGGCGTAGAATGCACCGCATCCCGCGCATTTGGGCGGAAGGAGGGCATCCAGTACGGCGCGGCCCATGCCGCGGAGGCGGGATGCACCTCCGCCGAGGCTTTTTCGATTTTCCTGCGCCGGGAGCAGGTCTTCCGGCAGGCGGATGGCCATGGGGTGCGCTCCTCTCGTCTGTTGAGATGCCAATTATAGGTGGCATTTCGGGAAAATTCAACGCCCATGCCGTTTGCAGGACGCCGGGGCAGGATTCCGTTTTGCTTTTTGGCCGAGGAATGGTATTGAATGCCTGCGCCGGGAAGATATCCGGCCCGTCCGGGGCGAAGCGTCGTCACGGATGCTTTGGAAAGCGACGGCGCCCCGTGGGCGCCGATATTATATGGTATATGGAGGTTTGCCATCAAAAACAGAGATCTCTTTGACAGCATTTCCAGCGGCGACTATGACGCCGCATCCCTCGAGGTGCTGCGGGGGCTCGATCCGGTCCGCCGGCGGCCGGGGATGTACACGGACACGACCCGCCCGAACCACCTTGCCCAGGAGGTCATCGACAATGCCGTGGACGAGGCCATCGCCGGCTTCGCCCGGCAGATCAAGGTCGTCCTGTACGAGGACGGCTCCCTCGAGGTTTGCGACGACGGGCGTGGCATGCCCATCGACCGCCACCCCGAGGAGAAGATGACTGGCGTCGAGGTCATCATGACCAAGCTGCATGCCGGCGCCAAGTTCGGGAACAAGAACTACCAGTTTTCCGGCGGCCTCCACGGCGTCGGGGTGTCGGTGGTCAACGCTCTTTCGACCCGCCTCGAGGTCGAGATCCGCCGCGGGGGGAAAAAGTACGCCATCGCCTTCGAACACGGCCGCAAGGTGTCGGACCTGACCATGGCCGGGACGGTCGGCGCCCGCAACACCGGTTCTACCGTCCGCTTCTGGCCGGACGCCAGGTATTTTGACGCACCGTCTTTTTCCCTTCGGAAGCTCCGGCATACCCTGCGCGCCAAGGCCGTCCTCTGCCCCCGCCTCACGGTGACCTTCACCGACAGGGCTTCCGGCGAGACCGACAAATGGTATTTCGAAGACGGGCTGCGGGATTATCTTCTGGACGGCCTCTCCGAATACGAGCGGGTCCCCGAAACGCCGTTTACCGGCGAGCACGAGGGAGACGAGGAGACCGTGGCCTGGGCTGCGGCCTGGATGCCCGGCCAGGCGCCGGTGATCGGCGAGAGCTATGTCAACCTGATCCCCACCCCGGCGGGGGGCACCCACGTCAACGGGTTCCGGAGCGGGCTGCTGGCGGCCATGCGGGAATTCTGCGACTTCCGGAACCTGATCCCCCGGGGCATTAAGCTGACGCCGGACGACCTGTGGGACCGCTGCGCCTACGTCCTTTCGGTCAAGATGAAAGACCCCCAGTTTTCGGGGCAGACCAAGGAGCGCCTCTCCTCGAGGGAATGCGCCTCCTTCGTGTCGACCATCGTCCGGGACTCCTTTGCCCTCTGGCTCAACCTCAACACCGACGATGGGGAGCGCCTGGCCGAAATGGCCATCGAGAGCGCCCGGAAGCGCCTCAAGGCCGCCAGGACGGTCGTACGGAAGAAGACCGGCGCCGGCCCTACGCTGCCGGGGAAGCTGGCGGACTGCATCTCCCAGAATCCAGCCGAGACCGAGCTCTTTCTCGTAGAGGGCGATTCTGCCGGCGGATCCGCCAAGCAGGCCCGGGAAAAGCAGACCCAGGCGGTGATGCCCCTGAGGGGCAAGATCCTCAATACCTGGGAGGTGGAGACCGGGCAGGTCCTCAAATCCAACGAGATCCACGACATCGCCGTGGCCACCGGGGTTGATCCCGGCGCCGACGACCTAAGAGGGCTCCGCTACGGCAAGATCATTATCCTGGCCGACGCGGACTCCGACGGGCTCCATATCGCCACCCTCCTGTGCGCGCTGTTCCTCAAGCATTTCAAACCGCTCGTGGCGGCCGGGCACATCTTCGTGGCCATGCCGCCCCTCTATCGGATCGACCAGGGAAAGCGGGTCTATTACGCCCTCGATGAAAACGAGAAGGACGCCATCCTGAAGCGGCTCGACGGCAAGGCCAAGAAGGGGCGGGTCGATGTCCAGCGCTTCAAGGGGCTTGGGGAGATGAATCCGGCCCAGCTCCGGGAGACGACCATGCTGCCGGACTCCCGGCGCCTGATCCAGCTCACCCTGGACGACGAGGCCGGTGTGGTGGAAACCATGGACATGCTTCTGGCCAAGAAGCGGTCCAAGGACCGCAGACAATGGCTCGAGGAAGAGGGCGACCTGGCCGAATCCGAGGCGCTCTAGCGCGCATCCGGCACCAATCAACGGAGCAAGCAGAAACCATGACCGAACAACCACCCATCTCTTACGAGGGCATCGAGCAGCTCTCCCTGGGGGATTTTGTCAAGCCGTCCTATCTCAACTACGCCATGTACGTGATCATGGACCGGGCACTGCCCTTTGTGGGGGACGGCCTCAAGCCGGTCCAGCGCCGCATCGTCTACGCCATGAGCGAGCTGGGCCTCAAGGTGAGCGCCAAACACAAGAAGTCGGCTAGGACCGTCGGGGATGTGCTCGGCAAATACCACCCCCACGGCGACAGTGCCTGCTACGAGGCCATGGTACTCATGGCCCAGGATTTTTCGTATCGGTATCCGTTCATCGACGGCCAGGGGAACTGGGGTTCCATCGCCTCCCCCAAGGAGTTCGCCGCCATGCGCTACACCGAGGCGCGCCTCTCCGCCTATGCCGATGCCTTCCTGGAGGAGCTCTCCATGGGCACCGTCGAATGGGTGCCCAACTTCGACGGGACCCTCCAGGAGCCGAGGATGCTGCCGGCGAGGCTGCCCAACATTGTCTTGAACGGCGCTGCAGGCATCGCCGTCGGCATGGCGACGGACATCCCGCCCCACAACCTGAACGAGATCGTCGCTGCCTGCATCCATCTCATCGACAACCCCGGGGCCACCCTCGAGGAGATCTGCGAGATCGTGCC
The DNA here is from genome assembly GCA_913060435.1 of uncultured Desulfococcus sp. Classification (GTDB taxonomy): domain Bacteria; phylum Desulfobacterota; class Desulfobacteria; order Desulfobacterales; family Desulfococcaceae; genus Desulfococcus. Next base: position 1,285 of record CAJXSB010000359.1, on the reverse strand, counting down.
GGGCCCCGACTTCCCGACGGGCGCGGAGATCATTACGCCGCCGGAGGACCTCCTCCGGATCTACCGGACCGGACAGGGCATGGTCCGGATGCGGGCGGCCTACGACATCGACAATGGCGACATCGTCATCACGGCGCTGCCCTACCAGGTTTCGGCCGAGAAGGTCATCGAGCAGATCGCCGCCCAGATGGCGGCCAAGAAGCTGCCCATGGTCTCGGACATCCGCGATCTCTCGGACCAGGAAGAGCCGACCCGGATCCTGATCATGCCGAGGTCCGCAAGGGTGGACAAGGAAGGCCTCATGGGCCACCTCTTTGCCACCACCGACCTCGAAAAGAGCGTCAAGGTCAACATGACGGCCATCGGCCTCAACCGGAAGCCCCAGGGCTTCGGGCTGCTCGAGCTGCTCCAGCAGTGGCTCGCCTACCGGCGGGAGACCGTGACGCGCCGCCTCCGGTTCCGGCTCGACAAGATTACCGAGCGGCTCCACATCCTCGATGGACTTCTGGCCGCCTATCTCAACCGCGACCAGGTGATCCGGATCATCCGGGAGAGCGACGCGCCCAAGCCGGCCCTGATGGATGCCTTCGATCTCTCGGAGCGACAGGCCGATGCCATCCTCCAGATCCGCCTGCGCCAGCTGGCGCGTCTCGAAGAGATCAAGATCCGGGAGGAGAAGGCCGGCCTGGAAAAGGAGAAGGACCGGCTCGAAAAGACGCTCTCGTCGGACCGGCGCCTCAAGACCCTCATCAAGAAGGAGCTTGCCGCCGACGCGGAGAAATACGGCGATCCGCGGCGGACCCGCATCATCGTCCGGCGGGAGGCCCAGGCCATCCGGGAGGAGGACCTCGCCCCGGCAGAGCCGGTGACGGTGGTATTGTCCCTCAACGGCTGGGCGCGGGCCGCCAAGGGGCACACCATCGACCCGGCCCAACTCGCCTACAAGGCCGGGGACGAATTCCTGGATGCGGCCCGGGGCCGGACCAATCTGCCGGCCATCTTCATCGACACCGCCGGGAGGTCCTACGCCGTTCCTGCGGCCAGCCTCCCGTCGGCCCGGAGCCAGGAAGAGCCCCTCACCGGGCGGCTCTCGCTCCCGAACGGGGAGCGGTTTATGGCCGTCATCATGGGCGATCCCGGCCGGAAGCTGCTCCTGGCCAGCGACTGCGGCTACGGCTTCGTGAGCGATATCTCGCACTTGTTCACCAAGAACACCAAGGGCAAGGCCTTGGTGAGCCTTCCCAAAAATGCCAGGCCCATGCCGCCGCGGTTCATCGACAACCTG
>CAJXSB010000358.1 GCA_913060435.1 uncultured Desulfococcus sp. | reverse complement strand
CCCTGCATCCTCCCCCTGCTCGCATTGATCCCCCCGCCGCCTTCGGCGATGATCGTGGACGGCTACGTGATGCCGGGGGGACGCCCGGGCCTCGGGCTTCGGCTTTTCGAGGCCGCCGGCAGGGCAATCCCTGTCATGGGCGTGGCCAAGTCCCCATTTGACGGCGGCCGGGGAAGTTGCACAGAACGGGAGGGCGCCGGTGGTAGCGGGCGAGGCGTGGTGGCGGTCTTCCGGGGCGGCAGCCGTCGGCCGCTCTACGTGACGGCGGCCGGCATGGATGTCCGCCGGGCTGCGTTGAATCTTCAGGTCATGCATGGACCCCATCGGATCCCGACCCTTCTCCGGCGGGTCGACGCTCTGGCGCGTACGGCCTGCGGCGGGGCGTCCGGAGCCGGCCGTCAGTCTTCCAGAACCCCCAGGGCCGCCGTGTCGAGCGACGCCAGGATGCCGTAGCGCTCCAGGTTGGTGCCCATGGCCTGGTAGAGCCGTGCCAGGCCCTTTCGGTAGTCGGCCACGGCAGTGATGTGGCGGATGCGTGCCGAGATCAGACTCTCCTGGTAGTCGAGGACCCGGAAGGTGTCGGATAGGCCGCTGTTGAGGCGGGTGTTTTCCTGCGCCAGGGTTTTTTTCGACAGCCGGACGAATCGCTCCCCGGCCCGGACCCGTTCGAGGCTCCGATCCACCGCCACCAGGGCGTTCTGGATTTCGGTGTCGATCCGGCGCCGGGTCCGTTCGAGCAGAATGTCGATCTGCTGCGCGGTGATGCGGCTCTTCCGGTATTGGGCCCTGGCGTCCCGGTTGCCGATGGGGTAGCGGAACCGCAGCGCCGCCGACACCTGGTAGCCCCCGTCATGTAGCATGCTGCCGTAGGCATCCCAGTAGTCGCCCGTGAGCGGCGACGTCTCCGGGCCGCCGAAGATCTCCACCGGCCGGTCGCCGCCCGAAAGGCCGTTGAGTCCTGCTGCGGCGACCAGGTCCACCTGCGGCTTTTTCTGATTCCGGTAATACCGGGTCAGGATCTCCTGGCTTTCCCGGGCGATCCGGATCCCTTCCAGGTCGGGGCGCCTGGCCAGGGCGGTTTCCAGTGCCGCTTGTGCTCCGGGTCGGGGCTGGATCTCCAGGGGGAGGGGGGATGTCCGGATCTCCGCTTCATAGAGGGGATCCCCCGGCGCGGCCGCCAGGAGGTCCTTCAGCTGGTTGGCGAGGGTCTCCCCCTGCTGCCGGGCCTGGATCACGGCTTCATCCCGGTCGACCACGGCAGTGCGGGCCTCGTCCACCTCGGTGACGGCGATCATGCCCCGTTCGAGCCGGCGGCGGTTGCCGGAAAGGAGGGTCTCGGCCAGTGCCCTGGATTCGATGCGGAAGTCGAGAACGGCGAGGGCGGCGGCCAGGTCCAGGTATGTCTGCTCGATCTCCCCGGCCAGGGCCTGGGCCCGGGCCATGTAATCCGCCACTGCCTGATCCACCCGGTGCCGGGCCACCTGGATGCCCGCCGTATTGACCTCCTTGCCGAAATCCCGGAGCAGGGGCTGGGTCAGCTCCAGGACGATGAGGTTCCGGTACTTGGGGTCGAGGGCGTCGGGGATGAAGTTGTCTTCCGTCCGAAGGGTTTCGAAGGCGAGGCGGGACTGGAGGCCGCTCGTAAAGCGCTTCCGGACTCCCAATCCGGCCCCGATCTCCCGGTCGTGCTGGTATTCGTCCTCGTAGAGGATGACGCCGGTCAGGAGCTTCCGGTCCCCGGCGGAGAGGGTCGCCTCGACGGCCGGGTCGAAGGCCGCCTCCCCTGACACGACGTCCTGCTCGCGCAGCGGGATCTCCAGGTGCGACATGGACAGGTCGAGGTTCTGCCGGATGCCCGCAGCGATGGCCTCCCGGAGTCCAAGCACGGCCTCCTGGCCTCTGGCGTTCGCGGCGGTCAACAGCGCAGCCAGGAGGAAAAAGAGCGCTGCAGCGATGCGCGCCGGGCGAGTGGTGCGGTACGGCGGTGGGGGCTTCTTCCGCTGTTTCCATGGACTCCGATAGCCTCGATCCTCTGGATATCCTGGACGGGTTGCCAAAATAAGCCTTCCTTTCGATTAGTTGATCCGGTGACGGAACAGCCATCCGGCGAGGGTCAGGGTTGCGGCGGCGATGAGGGCCATGGGCCAGAACTGGGCGAAAAAGACCGACGCGGGGGCATCCTCCAGGAAGACGCCCCGGAGCACCACCATGAAATAGCGTACGGGGTTGAGCCGGGTGAGGTGCTGGACCGGCACCGGCATGTTTCCGATGGGGGTGGTGAACCCCGAGAGGATCACCGCCGGCACCATGAAGAGAAAGACGCCCAGGAGCCCCTGCTGCTGGGTGACGGAGAGAGACGAAATCAGGAGCCCGACCCCGACGGCCGACAGGAGAAACAGGGCGAGGCCGGTATAGAGCATGAAAAGGTTTCCCCGGAGCGGCACCTGGAACCAGAGGGCCGCCACCAGCAGGCAGGCCGTCCCCTCCACGAGTCCGATGATGCAGCCTGGAATCGATTTGCCGATGAGGATCTCGACCGGCCGGAGCGGGGTCACCAGGAGCTGGTCAAAGGTGCCCTGCTCCCGTTCCCGCGCCACCGACAGGGCGGTGGTGATCAGGGTCACGAGCAGGGTGATCACCCCCAGGATGCCGGGGACGATGAACCACCGGCTCTCCAGGTTGGGGTTGTACCAGGCCCGGGTCTCGAGCACGGCGGGGAAGCCCGCCGCCCGGCCGGTGCGGACGAGCTCCCGGCTTTCGGCCATGACAATGGCCCGGACGTAGTTGAGGGCGACCATGGCGGTATTGGAGTTGCGGCCGTCGAGGATGACCTGGACCCGTCCGGGCTCTCCGCTCAGGATGTCCCGGCTGAACCGGCGGTCGATGTGGACCACCAGGAGCGCCTCCCGGCCGTCCACCAGGGGGGCGATCTCGGCCTCCCGGGTGATCTCGGCCACCTTCCGGAAATTGGGGGATCCGTCCAGGCGCGCGGTAAGGGACCGGGAGAACGCCCCCGGGTCCTCGTTGTAGACGGCGTAGGGCACCCGTTCAAGGTCGTAGGTGGCGGCATAGCTGAAGACCATCAGCTGGACGAGGGGCGGGACAACGACGGTGAGCCGGCTGCGCTTGTCCCGGAAGATGGCCAGGAACTCCTTGACGACCAGGGCGAGGATGCGGTGAAACACGGTGCCGTCCTCCCTAGTCCAGCCGCTTTTTCGACTTGACGCCGCAGAGGGCCAGGAAGAAGACGGCCATGAAAGAGAGGGCGGCGAGGTTCGGGCCGACCACGGCCCATACGTCTCCGGCCAGGAAGCTCGACTGGAGGATGGCGATGAAATAGCGCGCGGCGATGGCGTGGGTGATGATCTGGACCGGCCGGGGCATGCTGGCGATGTCGAAGATATAGCCGGACAGGAGAAAGGCCGGCAGGAAGGTCACGATGATGGCCACCTGGCCGGCGACGAACTGGTTCCTGGCGATGATGGAGATGAACAGGCCGATGCCGAGGGAGACGAGGAGGAAGACCGATGCGGCGAGGACCAGGAGCCAGAGGGAGCCGCGGAGGGGCACTGCGAAGACCCCCACGGCCATGACCACCGACAGGGCCATGCCGCCCATGCCCATGATGAAATAGGGGATCAGCTTCCCGAGGAGAATCTCGAACATCGAGACAGGGGTCACCATGAGGGCCTCCATGGTGCCCCGCTCCCACTCCCGGGCCATGACCATGGCCGTCAGCAGCGCGCCGATGAGGGTCATGTTGACGGCGATCAGTCCCGGCACCAGGAAATTGCGGCTCCGCATTTCGCTGTTGTACCAGATCCGGCTCACGAGCTCCAGGGGTGGTTGAATCTCGCGCCCTGCCTGACGGGCCTGGTCCGCAAGCCAGAGGGACCAGACCCCTTCGGCGTATCCGGAGACCAGTCGGGCCGTGTTGGCGTCGACGCCGTTGAGGATGACCTGGATGGGCCGGGGCGGGCGATCACTCCCGTCCGGATCGGCGATGCCCGCGAAATCCTCCCGAACCCGGACGATGCCGTCGACCTGGTGGGTGGTCAGCGCTGCGACGGCGTCCTGCATGGCCCGGTATTTCCGGACCTCGAAATACGGGGATCCGGCAAAGGCGGCGGATAAGGATGTTGCCTCGGCGCTTGGCGACTCCGCCACAAACGCCAGGGGAACGTTGTCTGCGTCGAGGGAGACCCCGTAGCCGTGGAGCAGGAGGAGAAAGGCCGGCAGGAGAAAGGCGATGGCGATGCTGCGGGGATCCCGGACGATCTGCAGGAACTCCTTCCGAATCATGCCCCGAAGGCGGCGCATGCCGATGCTGCGCCGCCGGGGCCTGACGGCGGTGCCGCCTCGATGCACCGTCATGCCGCCGTCGCCTCCCCGTCGTCGATGAGTGCGATAAAGGCCTCCTCGAGGGTTTCGACCAGGCTGCCGCGCCGATCGGCGGCCCGGGCCTTGACCTCGGCAGGGGTCCCGATGGCCAGGATCCGGCCGGCCACCATGATGGCGAGCCGGTCGCAGTACTCCGCCTCCTCCATGAAATGGGTCGTCACCAAAAGTGTAACCCCGCCCTGGGCCAGGGCGTTGATGTGGAACCAGAACTCCCGGCGGGCCATGGGGTCGACCCCCGAGGTCGGCTCGTCCAGGAAGAGGATC
>CAJXSB010000357.1 GCA_913060435.1 uncultured Desulfococcus sp. | reverse complement strand
GGCGCAGGTTTTCGTGGGCAACGGGTCGGACGAGGTCCTGGCCCACACCTTTCTGGGGCTGTTGAAGCACGACGCGCCGCTGCTCTATCCGGACGTCACCTACAGCTTCTACCCGGTCTACTGCGGGCTCTACGGCATCGACTACGAGACGATCCCGCTGACCGAGGAATTTGCCATCGACCTGGAGGACTACCGCCGGCTGAACGGCGGGGGCATCTTCGCCAACCCCAATGCGCCCACGGGGCGGCTGCTGCCCCTTGCGGCCATCGCGGCCTTTCTGGAGCGGAACACCGACTCGGTGGTGGTGGTGGACGAGGCCTATATCGACTTCGGGGGCGAGACCGCCGTTCCCCTGGTGGAGCGGTTCCCGAATCTCCTGGTGGTCCAGACCTTCTCCAAATCCCGGTCCCTGGCCGGGCTCCGGGTCGGGTTCGCCGTGGGCCATCCGGAGTTGATCGAGGCCCTGGAGCGGGTCAAGAACAGCTTCAACTCCTACCCGCTCAACCGCTTCGCCATTGCCGGCGCCGTGGCGGCCATGGAGGACCGGGAGTACTTCGAGCAGACCCGGAATGCCGTGATCCGGACCCGGGATGCCCTTACGGCCGAGCTGCGGGGCATGGGGTTTATGGTGCTGCCATCGGCCGCCAACTTCGTCTTTGCCCGCCACCCCGACTGGGATGCCGCGGCCCTGTCGGCCCGGCTGCGGGAGATGGGGATCCTGGTGCGCCATTTCAGTGGCGAGCGGATCGACCAGTACCTCCGGATCACCATCGGCACCGACGACGCCTGCGCCGCCCTGTGCCAGGCCCTGAAAAAGATCCTGGCACCGTAGCCTCGCCGCTTTTGGACGCTGCGGACGGAGGAGATCATGAGCCTCAGAAGAATCACGTCGCTGACCCTGCTGGCTTCGTTCCTGCTGCTGGTGCTGACCAGCGTCATTCTCTACATCATGCCCCAAGGCCGCGTGGCCTACTGGTCCGACTGGCATCTGTGGGGCCTCAGCAAGACCGAATGGGGGAGCCTCCACCTCAACCTGGGCGTCCTGATGCTTTTGGCGGGCCTCCTCCACATCTGGTACAATTGGAAGCCCATCGTCGCCTATTTCAAGAACCGGGCCCGGGAGCTGCGTCTTTTGAACGTCAATTCCGTGGCGGCGCTGGTCCTGACCCTGGCCGTGGCGGTGGGGACGTGGCTCGAGGTGCCGCCCATGAGCACCATTGTCGAAATCAGTGACGCCTTCAAGGATGCCGCCGCCGAGAAATACGGTGAGCCCCCCTATGGCCACGCGGAGCTCTCCTCCCTCCGGATGTTCACCCGGAAGGAGGGTCTCGACCTGGAAAAGAGCCTGGCCCTCCTGGAGGCGGCCGGGGTGGCGGTCACGGGAGACCGGCAGCCCATCGTCGACATCGCCCGGACGAACCGGATGACGCCCCAGCAGGTCTACGAGGTCATCCGGCCGGCGGGTGCAGCGGGGGCGGGGGCCATGCTGCCCGATGCACCGCCGCCGGGCTTCGGGCGGAAGACCCTGGCCGAGGTCTGCGAAGCCTACCAGCTCGATCTCCCGGACATGGTCCGCGCCCTTTCCGAACGGGGCATCTCGGCGGCCCCCAACCAGAGCATCCGGGAGATTGCCGAGAAAAACGGCATGGCGCCCATGGCCCTGTTCGAGATCCTCCGGGAGTCTGCCGGCGGCGCTTGATGCCGCCGGCGCAAGATCGTTCATTTCCAGGCGGAAGGGGCCGGCATGCCTCCCCTTCCGTCTCTTTTTTTTACCCAAGGGTTTCGGCAACAAAGGACTGCACCATCTTGGAACGCTTTTCACCCTTCTGCTGCAACCCAAAGCCATATTTCAGGAAAACACCATGCTCAAGATCGGCGCTTACAACGATCTCGTCGTCCAGCGAAAGGTCGATTTCGGCCTCTACCTCAACCCCAAGGAGGAGGAGGTCCTGCTTCCATCCAGATATGTCCCCAAAAAGGCCCGGGTCGGCGACCGGCTCCGGGTCTTTGTCTACACCGACTCCGAGGACCGGCCCGTGGCTACCACCCAGGCGCCCCGGGCGGTGGTGGGCGGGTTCGCCTTCCTCGAAGCCCGCACCAACGTCTCTTTCGGCACCTTTGTCGACTGGGGCCTTGAAAAAGACCTCCTCGTCCCCAAAAGCGAGCAGCAGGTCCGGATGAAGGTGGGCCGGAAGTACGTCGTCAAGGTCTGCCTCGACGAACGGACCAACCGCGTCTACGGCACCACCCGGATCGCAGCCCACTGCGCGCCGCCGCCCAAGGACCTGGTCCGGGGGAAGAAGGTCCGCATCCTCGTCTACAGCCTCACGAAGATCGGCATCATGGCCGTGGTGGACCAGATGTACACCGGCCTCCTCTACCGGAGCGAAACCTTCGAGCCCCTGGCCATCGGGGACGAGCGGGACGCCTATATCAACCGGATCCGGGATACCGGTAAGGTCGACCTCTCGCTGAAGGAGCCGGGGTATGGGTCGGTCCGGGGCTCGAGCCAGAAGATCGTCGAGGCCCTGCGGCGTTCGGACGGCTTCATTGCCTGCCACGACCGGAGCACGCCCGAGAAGATCGAACGCCTCTTCGCCATGAGCAAAAAAGAGTTCAAGCGGACCATCGGGGGCCTCTACAAGAAGGGTGTCATCGAGATCCGGGACGACGGCATCCGCCTCAAGGAGCGTCCGCCGCGCTAGGGCCGCGTCGGGGCTCGCCGGGGTTGCCTGCTTCGCCGGGTTCTGCTATGGGTGATGGCGTTGCCGGGGGCGCCGCTGCCGGATGCCCGTCGGCGGATCACTTGGAAGGAGGAATCCCTGACGGGCGGACATTATGGACCCATCGGCAGGCAGGATGGAGCCATGATGCTTCTCCGGGGTCTCCAACATGCCTGAGCCGACGGACCCGGCGATCCCGATCTATTATCCGTGGAAAAAGGAGATGCCATGAATATTCGAATGACAATCGCGCTCCCCATGGCGGTGGTGATCTGCCTGGCGTGGGCCGGGGCTGTTTTCGGCCTCTGCTTCGAATCCGCCGCCGGCGGCCAGTTGAGGAGCGGCAGGATGACGGCGTTTCTGCCGAAGATCCTCGACTCCTACGTCAACAGCGTGCCGAAGGGCGCCGTCTACGCCGTCCAGACGGACGAGGGATACTATTTCAAGATCTGCGACGAGGCCGACCAGGTCGATTACTTCATCAAAAAGTGGGCGGAGCCCAAGTTTCCCGGCGGAACGTGGGCCCCGCTCTACACCACCACCAACCCGGCAGAGCTCTCGGGCTACATCCAGGAGGGGGTCTACCTCATCCGGAGGGACGGCGACAACTGGGCGATCTGGAATTTCGCCGCCGGGGAGGTGCCGAAATCGAAGCTCTACGTCCAGACGACCCCTGCCGAAGCCAGAATCCGGGTGCTCAACATCCGGCCCAGATTCTCCCAGGGGATGGAACTCGACGCCGGGCGCTACCACATCGAGGTCTCGGCAAAAGGCTTTCAGACGGACAAGCAGTGGATCGACGTGAAGCCGGGCGAGGATGCGATCCTGACGGTCCGGCTGAAGCCGGCCGGCTAAGGCGACGGCTCATCCGTGGAGGCGCCTGTGACATCCTGCAACGGAAACAAGGACCAACTGACGGGCATTATCTGGAAAAGCGGCTTTGACTTCGGCTTCAACCCTGCTGCCTGCAAGACCTGCGGGGGCCGGTGCTGCCGGGGCGAATCCGGCCGTGTCTGGGTCGATGCCGCAGAGATCCGGGAAATCGCCCGCTTCCTCGGCACCAACACCGTCGACCTCATGCAGAGCCACCTCCAGCGCATCGACAACCGCCTGTCAATCCGGGAGCAATGGGACGGCGAGGGCTTCCGGTGCGTCTTCCTGGAGTGCGGGGCCGAGGTCCGGTGCGCCATCTACCCCGTCCGTCCGCGCCAGTGCCGGCAATACCCTTTCTGGAGCCGCTGCCGTCCGCCGGCGGAGGAATGTCCCGGCATCGTATCCCGCACCCCGGAGGTGCCTGGAGGGCGGGACGTCGCAGGCGGCTGAATGCCGGAAGAAGACCTTCTTCCGGGAACGGCTATTTCGGGTTCCGGGAAACGGCTGTTTCGGCTGCTGTGGGGGGTTGCTCCGCCCCGGGAATGCACGCAAAGGAGACCACGAAAGTCGTTCCGGCGCCCTCGGCGCTGGTGAAGTCGATGCGCCCGCCAAAGGACTCCACGATCGATTTGCAGATGGAAAGCCCGAGGCCGGTCCCTTTGTCGGGGGCCTTGGTCGTGAAGAAGGGGTCGAAGACCCGGCCGGCGATCTTCGGGGGAATTCCCGGACCGTTGTCGTTGATTTCGAGTACCGCTCTTCCCGTGCCGCCGGGCTCCCTGGTGCGGCGGGTCTGGATGGTGATCACCGGTTTGAAACCGTTTCCCAATGCCTCCCGCCGGTTTTCCACCGCATGGCGGGCATTGTTCATGATGTTGATGATGACCTCCTCCAGGGAGTAGGGGTTGGCCTCGACAACGAGGCTGGACGGATCCATGCTTTTCTGGATGGTGAGCCCGTGGGAGGTGAACTGGGTGGAGAGGAGGCTCAGGGCCGATGCGATGGTCGCGTTGAGATCGACGCACGCCACATTGCTGCTGCCGGCCTCCCGCGCAAAGAGCCGGACGTGGTTGA
>CAJXSB010000356.1 GCA_913060435.1 uncultured Desulfococcus sp. | reverse complement strand
GGCGCTTCTGGGAGGGTGGGCGTCGTCCAAAGGGATTCTCCATCCCGAGCGGATGATGGCGGGGCTGGCAGGCATCCGGGGATGGGGTGTGGCCGGTCTGGTCGTCATCAACCTGGTCATTCTGCTGACGGCGACCGGCCGGTGGTGGCGGATTCTTTCGGCTTATGGACACCGCATCGCCCCTTTTCGCCTGGCGGCCTATCGCGTCGCCGCCGGCGCCGTGAGCTATGTGACGCCCGGTACGCAGTTCGGCGGGGAGCCGCTGCAGGCCTTCCTTCTGGTCGACCGCGAAGGCGTGCCCGCGGACGTGGCCGCCGCCGGCGTCCTGCTCGAGCGGGCCATGGAGTTCGCGTTGAACGGGCTCCTGGTGGCGGGGTGCCTCGTCTGGTGGGTGCTGGCGCCGTTTTCCAGTACCCCGGAAGGACCCGCAGCGAACCTCGACCGACGGGCCGGGGTGGGGGCGGTCCTGGTGGCCGCCGGCACATTGGCGGCAGCGGCGTTTTGGATCCGAAAAACGGTTCGCCGCGGCCATACCGGTCACGTACGGGAACGGCGGCTGCCAGGGCCGGTGCGGCGCCTCGGACGGATCCTTCGGGGCACCGGAGCGCGGATCGCCGGGCTGTTCCGGGAGGATCCGGCGGCGCTTTGGGCCGCGCTGGGTCTCGGCCTGATCAGCTGCGGATTTGTGGTAGGGGAGTTTCATCTGCTGTACGGCGCTGTGGGGTTATGGCTGTCGGCGCAGCAGCTCCTCCTCGTCATGGCGGCGGCGCGCATCGGGCTTTGGGTGCCGGTTCCCGGCGGCATGGGCGCACTCGAGGCCGGGCAGCTGGCGGCGGCGCAGCTGCTGGGAATTCCGGGTGAGGCGGCCATGGCGGTCTGCCTGCTGATCCGGGTTCGGGATTTTCTGGTCTGCACTGCGGGACTCTATCTGACAGGGCGATATCTTTCTCAATCCATTAAAGGAAACCTTCATGCATCCATGGGAAAACAGCCTTGACGGCCCCACAACGCCGGCGTCGCTCTTGAAAATCTTCCGGCAGGGGCTGCGGTGCGCCCGCTCCGGCAGGAACCCAATGCCGGTGGGGCGGCCGTTTGTCACCGTGACCTATGCCCAGAGCGTGGACGGGAGCATCGCCGGCAACAACCGTGAGCCGCTCCGGTTGAGCGGCGAGGAATCGATGTGCCTCACCCACCACCTGCGTGCGGTACACGACGCCATCCTCGTCGGCATCGGCACCGTGATGGCCGACAATCCCCGGTTGAACGTACGCCGGGTCCCCGGCCAGGACCCCCAGCCCGTTGTTCTCGACACCCACTTCCGGACGCCCGAAACCAGCCGCCTCCTGCAGCACGCATCCCACCGGCTCTGGATCATGGGAGGGGACCCGTCGGCTTCGGTCCGGGCCGACAGGCTCTCGGACGCCGGCGCCGTGGCAACCCTGGTGAATCCTTCGACGGAGGACCGCGTCCATCTGCCGTCGGTCCTCCGCCTGCTGGCCGACCGGGGGATCGGCAGCCTAATGGTGGAGGGCGGAGCCAGGGTGATCACCAGCTTTGTGAAGGCGAGGGCGGTGGACCAGTTTATCATCACCGTCGCCCCCCGGATGGTCGGCGGTCTGCCGGTCTTCGAACGTGGGGCCTTTTCCGCGCCGGTACTGGCTGGCTTTTCCAACGTGATCTACCGGCAGCTGGGACCGGATCTGATCCTCTGGGCGACGCCGGCATGGGAGGCGACGTGAACCGTACGGCCCTGATCTTCGAAAAACCGCGGTCCGTTTCCCTCCAGACGGAGGCGGCGCCGACCCCCGGGCCGGGGGAGCTCCTGGTGGAAACCCGTTTCTCCGCCGTGTCGAGCGGCACCGAGCGCCTCTTCTACCGGGGCGGGGTCCCGGAGGGGATGGCCCTGGACGCCGCCATTCCGGCCCTTGCCGGCAGGGCGAAGTACCCGTTCAAATACGGCTATGCCGCCGTGGGTCGGGTGGTGGGGGCGGATAGAGATGTGCCGGAGGGCTGGGCCGGCCGGCGGGTGTTCGCCTTCAATCCCCATGAAAGCCTTTTTGCTGCAAGGCCCGGTGATCTCTATCCACTGCCGGCCGACGTGGCGTGGCGGGATGCCGTCTTCCTGCCCAACATGGAGACCGCCGTCAACCTTCTCATGGACGGAAGACCCGTGATCGGCGCTTCGGTGGCTGTGTTCGGGGCGGGTATCGTGGGACTGCTGACGACGGCCCTCCTGGTCCGATTTCCCCTGTCGGCCCTAGTCTCCGTCGACCCCAACCCAACCCGCCGCACCCTGGCCGGCAGCCTGGGCGAACAGGTCCGCTCGGTGGCCCCGGACGGCGCATCCGCTGTCCTCTCCGCCCTTGCGGACGGCAGGGGGCCCGACCTGGTATACGAGGTGTCGGGCCGGCCGGAGGCCCTTGACCAGGCCGTGGCCCTTGCCGGGTTCGACACCCGGATCATCGTGGGGTCATGGTACGGCGACCGGCGCTGCAGCCTCGATCTGGGCGGCCGTTTCCACCGCGGGCGGATCCGGATCGAAAGCAGTCAGGTCACCACCCTGGCGCCGGGCCTGCGGGGCCGCTGGAGCCACCGCCGCCGCCTGGCGACGGCCATGGCGATGATCCGCGAGATTTCCCCGTCGCGCTTCATCTCCCATGAGGTCGCATTTTCCCGGGCACCCGAAGCCTATGCGCAGCTGGACCGGGATCCCGACGATGTTCTTCAGATCGTCTTTCGATATCGGGATTGACGGCGCATCCGCCGAAGTCGATATCGAAGAGCTTCGCACGGCATCTGTTCATTCCAAGCAAGGAGGTCGACATGTATGCATTGTCGGTTGAAACGGCCTTTACGGCATACCATTTCCTGATCGGCGGCGACTGGGGGGCGGAGAACGACCGACACCCCCATGAATACCGGGTCGAGGTGCGCATCCAGGGCGAGACCCTGGACCGGCACGGATACCTGGTCGACATTACGGATGTCGAGCAGCAGCTGAGCGCCCTGAAGGAGCGCTACGAGCACGCAACCCTCAACGAGCAGCCCGAGTTCGCAGGCCTCAACCCCTCGATCGAGCATTTTTCGCGGATCCTCTGGGAGACCCTGGTCCGGAACACCGCGACGATAGATCCCTTGCGGATCCGGGAGGTTCGCGTCCGGGTGTGGGAAAGCGGCATTGCGGCCGCCGCATACACCGGGGCCCCCGGGTGAAAATCGCCCTGGTCATCTGCGGAGGCCTCAACACCCTCACCGGGGGATACCTGTACGACCGGATGATGGTGGATTTCCTTCGCCGGTGCGGCCACCGGGTCGAGGTCATCGCCCTTTCGGAAAAAACATACGGGCGCCGCGTGGCCGAAGGCCTCTGCCCGGCGACTGCCGCCGCCATTGCCCGGGTCTCCTGCGACGTGATGGTGCAGGATGCCCTGGCCCACCCCGCGCTCTGGATGGCAAACCGCCGACTCGCCCGCCGGCGCCGCTCTCCAAGGGTCGCCCTGGCCCACATGGTCCTCTCTGCCCAGCCCCGGCCGCCCTGGCAGAACCACTGCTATGGGATGCTGGAAGGCGCCTACTACCGGTCCGTCGACGGGTGCATCGCCAACAGCCGGACTACCCTGGCGCACCTCAGCCGGTGGGGCGTCCGCCGCCGGCCTTTTGTCGTGGCGCCGCCGGGGGGCGACCGCCTGGGGCACATGGGGCCGCCGAGCCGGATACGAAAGCGGGCCATGGCACCGGGACCCCTTCGGCTGCTCTTCCTGGGCAACGTGCTTCCCGGCAAGGGGCTCCTGCCCCTCTTGTCCGCCCTGGCCGGAATTCCCGAGGTCGACTGGCGGCTCACGGTGGCCGGAAGCCTCGCCATGGCACCGAACCATGTCCGGGCCGTGCGGGAGATGGTCCAGCGCAAAGGACTTCCGGACCGGGTCCGCCTCGAGGGGCCGGTAGTCGGCGGCGCACTGTCGCGTCTGCTGACGGAGACCCACGTCATGGCCATGCCGTTTTCCCATGAGGGCTTCGGCATGGCACTGGTCGAGGGCATGGCCTACGGACTCCCGGCCATCGCGTCCAGCCGGGGCGGCGCCCGGGAGACGGTCCGCCACGGCGTCAACGGCCTCCTGGTGCCGCCGGGACGGACCGACCTCGCCGGGGCGGCGGTCCGCCGGCTTGCCGAAGACCGGGCGCTTCTGGCCCGGCTGGCCTTCCGCGCCTTCGACACCTGCTGCCGGCATCCGACGTGGTCGGAAACCCTCGGGACCGTCGAGGCATTTCTTCGGCGGATCGCCGGCCGCTGACCCCGGTCTTCCACTGCCAGAATCTGCTTGTCAAGGCATCATGCGGCGGGTATATTGAACTGCTGATCCGACGCAAATGGACACTGGAACGCACCTGAAACGGCGGCCGCGCGCTGGCGGTACGGGCCGCAACAGGAGGGGAGAGCGACGATGCGCAAGGCACCCAGCAACAGTATCGAGATCTGCTATGACACCTTCGGCGACAAGCAGGGCCGGCCGCTGATCCTCATCATGGGCCTGGCCACCCAGATGATCGGCTGGCCTGAACCGTTCTGCAAGATGCTGGCCGACGCCGGCCACTACGTGGTCCGCTTCGACAACCGGGACGTGGGCCAGTCCACCCGCATGAAGCGTCTCTATGTGCCGGATGTCGAAGGCCTCATGGCC
>CAJXSB010000355.1 GCA_913060435.1 uncultured Desulfococcus sp. | reverse complement strand
CCTTTCCCACCGGCATGGCGCGTCCCGCCGCGCGCGGTGGCGCGGACTCTACGGGGTCCGCCGTTCCGGGGCGATCCTCTTTTTGGTTTTTCTCCTGTTCTGGACCCTGGATGCCGCCGCCAAGGGGATTTGGCCGGGGTATGCACCATGGGAGCCGCTGGTCTGCCTCGCCTATGCCGCCGCCTTCTGCGGGCTGGTTTTCCGGGGGATTCCCTTTTCCGGGGAAGCGCCCCTCCTGCGGCTGCGCAACCTGGTGGAGGATTTTCCGCGACGGGGTCTTCTCCTGCTGATCCCCGTGGTGGTGCTGGTGGCCGCCGCCCGCAGTCTCGACCTGGATGCCGGGCTGTCGGCCGTCTACCAGAAGACCCTGCCCGCCGATGCATCGCCTTTCATGGTCATGCTCTTGACCGTCGGCACCGTGATCCTGCTTACCGAGGCCTTCAGCAATACCCTGGTCTCCACCGCTTTTTTCCCCGTAGCCTTTTATACGGCAGGCCACGCCGGGCTGTCGCCCATCGCGCTGATGATCGCCGTCTCCACGGCCTCGACCTGCGCTTTCATGACCCCCATCGCAACGCCGTGCAACGCCTTTGCCTTCGGAGAGATGAAGGGGACATCCCTGGGACGAATGATGGGGCTGGGGCTTCTACTCAATACGGGCAGCGCCTTCTGCATCGCCGCCTGGCTCGAATGGGTCATCCCCTGGATTTATGGATGAGGGGCGGGGGAGGCAGCCATGCCCTGGGAAAAGGGAGCCGTCCCGGCCGGTCGGGATTTTTCATTTGACTATTCGGCTTCCAAGAAGATAAAAAAAAGCATAGGACTTGTTTCGACCTGCGGGGCGGACCGCACCGCGAAACCGTCAATGAAAAGGAGAAAGAAATGGATTTGAAGCAGAAGGGCTCAGAGGCCAACGTCGGCGGATTCAAACAGCTGATGGTCCGGATGAAATGGACCACCGCCGCCGACTTCGACCTTGCCGCCGCATATGAAGACAAGCAGGGAAAGCAGGGGCTCGTCTATTTCGGTGAGCTGGGCGATCTCAACGCGTTTCCGTTCATGCAGCTGAGCGGCGACGAGGGCGTTGGCGACACCGGCGGAGACAACGAAGAGACGATGCGGATCACCAAGCTCGACGACATGAAGTATGTCTGGCTGCTCTGCTGGGACTACGGCAAGGTCCAGGATGGCTCCCCCGCGCGTTTCAAGGAGAGCGACGTCTCCATGACGGTCATGGACGACCAGGGCAACGCCCACAAGGTCGACCTCGACACCGGAGACATGGGCAATGTGGCGCTCATCGCCACCATCGACAACGCCAGCCCCGTCGGGGCGAAGCTGATCAACAGCAGCAAGGCCGGCACCCTCAAGGGGCTGAAGAAACTGCAGCAGCTCATGGATATTATCAACGGATAGGGTCCGAACAACGCGATGGCATATGGCGGCAGACGGTACGGCGGCGGCGCTGGAACAGATCGAATCCCTGCGCTTCAGCCATGAAGTGCGGCTGCTGGGGGAGATCCGCCGCCGCTTCGGGGCGATCCCGCTCATGGATTTCGACGCCTCCGAAAGGATGCTCGACCGCAGAAAACGGGATTTGCTGGGAGATGCGGTCCGGATCACCGAAGACCTACTGCCCGATGTCCACGCCGTCTACCGCACCTGCCTGAAACGGGCGGGCGGGGCGCTGCTGGGGGATCTCTTCGTCCAGCAGAGCCCATCCTACAACGCGTCGGTCTTTGCCCACGACCGGCGATTCGACATCCTGGTTCATTCGGCCCTGCTCAGGGATTTCGCACCGGATGAACTCCACTTCGTCTTCGGGCACGAGCTGGGACACGTCCTCTTCCGCCACAATGCCATTCCCGTGCGGGAGATCCTCGCAGGCACGGAGGGGCTGCCCGCGGAAGCGGCGCGCCTCCTCCTCTCCTGGTCGCGGGCTGCTGAGATCTCGGCGGACCGGATCGGGCTCCTCTGCTGCGGCGCCCTCTCCGCCGCCGCCGGGGCGCTTTTCAAGACCGCCAGCGGGCTTCCGGGCATCGACACCAGCCGAGTGCTCTCCTCCTTCCGGCGGCAGTACGACGCCCTGGAAAAGCAGATCCACAAGGACGCCGACGGAGAGTCCTGGCGCCGCACCCACCCCATGATCCCCATTCGGTTCAAGGCCATGGAGCTGGCCGCCCTCGACATCATCGCCCTGGCCTGCGGAAGCGCCGGATTCAGCAAACGGGGTTTCCAGGGCGTAGACCGCCAGATCTCGACGATCCTGTCGGCCCTGGAGACGGTGGAAGCAGCCTAATCCTTGCTCCCGGCCACCCACTTGAGGCCCCAGCTGTAGGTCTTGTCGCAGTCCGGGTGGCCCTTGTGAAAGCTGACGAGCTTGGTCACCTTGATCTCGCCGCCGTCGAAGGCGATCATGGCGATGGCGCAGAAATTCCGGGAGTCCATCTGGCTGCCCATGGGCACCTCGAGCACCGGCTGCCCCGGCACCCGCACCGTCACGACCGCATTGGTGGCGGTCCAGTTGGGGACGCCTTCATAAATATAGGTATAGATGAGAATCCGCTTGATTTCGGCGATATGGGCCAGGTTCACCTTCATGTTCTCCCCCTCGGACCACGCCCCGGTGCGGTCGTCTCCCAGGTGGAGTACGTAGGGGGGATAGTCGAAGCTGCCGAAGCTGTTTCCCAGGGGCTGGACCGCTCCCTTGGCCTGGTTCTGGAGTTCAAAAAGGCATCCCAGGTCGAGGTCTATATCGCCGCCGCCACGCCCGCCGCCCATCAGTTTGGAGAAAAACCCCGTCTCCTGTTTCCCCCCGGCCGTCTGGTCCCAGTTGAGGTTGATCAGGAGCTCGCCGGTCTGCACCTTCGGCTTGATGGCAAAGCTGTCGCCCTTCTCCTTAAGGGTTACCTTGGAGGCGATCTTGAGCTGTTCGGCGCCGGGAATCTCCGCCCGGAAGGCCTCGAGGGTCATCACCCGGCTGTCGTTGACCAGCTCGCTGGCGATAAATCCCGACGACAGCCGGCAGATCACCGCCACGGAGCCGGGCTGTGCAGCGTCGAGCGGCACCGAGTGGTTCTCCCCCCGGTCGGTCGTGACCTCTATCCTGGCGTCATAGTCCGCAAACACATGGGATTCGCCGGCGGCGGCGTCGGTGAAGTTGAGGGCGCAGATGTAGACCTCTTCGAAGTCGTCGATCTTGGCGATGCGCATCTCTTCACGGTTGTCTCCTCCGACGCCGCCGACGCCGGCGTCGCCCGACAACTGAATGTAGGGGAAGGCATCGAGAGCACCCAGGCTTCCCCCCTGGTAATTATCGGAGTAGATCCCGCCGGTCCGGCCGTCCCTGGTGCGATAGAAGGCCATCAGATCCAGGTCGACGGCAGCGTTCCAGACCAGTGAGACGTTGATCTGCTTGAACGCACCGATATCGGCTTTTGTCCCTTTCTGTTTGAGCTCCATTGAAGATCTCCTGACGTTGGCATTGGAAATGCGGCGCGCTAGGGCGCTGCTGGGGTGGCAAGGCGTCGCATCCAGGCGCGCGGCCCATCCGGAAGCAACACTGCAGCATAGAACAGGCGGGCGCCGGGATGTCAAGGTCAAAGCGCACATTTTCAGGCGGTATTCCTGCAGAAAATCGTATGGACCTCCGACAGCAGCACTTTAATATCTGTACGCTTATCATTTTCTAACCGGATTCTCACACAATCCTGACAATTCCTGCGCATGATTGATGAAACTTCGGTGCAAAATGATGCAGCATCCGGGCGGCGACACAGCGGTGCCGGACGGGTGCGTATGGCGCCGTAAACTCGATTTTCACTTCAGCATCGGTCAATGGGGGTAATGGAACATGAGATTTCTCAAGCGAAGCGGATTATGGATGCTGTTCGCCATGGCAGTGCTGTGGGGCTGCAGCAGCTCAGACAACGACACGTACCAGATGACAGTGCTGAAGGACGGCTCCGGCACCGGGACGGTCACCAGCACACCGGCCGGCATCGACTGCGGCGAGACCTGTTCGGCGGAGTTTGCCGAGGAGGCAGCGGTGACGCTCACCGCAGCAGCGGATGACGGATCGGTCTTCGTGGGATGGAGCGGCGACTGTGCCGGAAGCGGGGAGTGCGTCATCCAGATGGATGGCGGCAAATCGGTGACAGCGATATTCACCACACCTTCCAGCGAGACGCTCAACCTTGCCGGTACCTATGCAACGGGCATATTTGACGACGGCGCTGCGGAAATCAGCGCCTTTGATCCTCTCACCCAGCGGCTTTTCGTGGTCAACGGTGCAGACGGCGCCATCGATGTCCTGGATGTCGCCTTTCCGGGTTCGCCAAGCCGGATCCAGCAGATCGACATCGGCGCCTACGGCGGCGCCCCCAACAGCGTGGCCTTTTCGACGCCGGCTACGGGAGCGGGGCTGAGCGCCGTCGACGGCGGCCTCATGGCGGTCGCGGTGGCCGCCGATACCCCCCAGGAGCCCGGCAAGATTCTGCTCTTCGATGCGGACGGCGTGCTGATCCGCGAGTTTGCGGCCGGGGCACTTCCCGACATGGTCACCTTTACCCCGGACGGGCGGAAAATCCTATCGGCCAACGAGGGCGAACCCAATGATGACTACAGCGTCGATCCCGAGGGCTCCGTCACCATCGTCGATCTGAGCGGGGGCGTCGAAGCC
>CAJXSB010000354.1 GCA_913060435.1 uncultured Desulfococcus sp. | reverse complement strand
GGCTATTACGGCTATTACATTATTTGTGAAAAAAGGGGCCCTCCCATGTCTGAAGCATTGATCCCAAACTGTCCAAGAATCGTTGACCATTTTGAAAAAAAGCAGGCAGTCGAGTCGGTTTTTTACATTCGCGACGGTCAATCCGATGGCACCCCGCACATGGCCCCATATGCCTCCCTGATCCTGAAGGATGATTGCACGGGATATTGAGCGACGTGTTCCCCAATCAGACGAGCCGCAACCTCAAGAGTGTGGGCATGGCTCGTTTGAGTTCTCCGAAATGCATGGTGCCACCATAGCTCAGATGAAATAGAATCACGGACTTCCACTTCCCCCGATAACATGCAGTATCCGCTCCACCTCAGAAAGCAGACCCATGCACCTCATCGGCCCCGGTATGAAAAGGACTCCTTTCATACCGGGGTTTTCCTTGTAGCCTTGGCAAGGTCGCCAGATTATTTTTCACCTCTTTTTCACCCTTTTTTGACCTCATTTTTACCCCCTATCTGATTATTTAAAAAACATCGTCAAGATCAACTTGATATCACCAGCGGAGAATAAAAAAATGAGAAAAATTCACTTCATTCCCATGAATCCGGCAATCACTATTATTGTCTGCGTGTTATTCCTTACCGGCATCACGGTTTTGGCCAACGCCGATGATTTGCCACCGTCCATTCGAGAAAAAATCCTTCAGCGCTTCCCCGGCGCCGTCATTACCCAAGCCCGGCCGGACACATGGAAGGGGCAGCCGGTGACGGAGGTCGAGATCACCGCCTCGGACGGGATCGAATACGAGGTGACGGTATCCGATGGCGGTGAAATCCTGGACATCGAGGAGGAAAAAGGCCTGCCCTGGATCGGCGGCGAGTTGACGGTCGGTCTCGCCCTCAGCGCCGAGCGGGGCATGTACCGGGGAGGTGAATGGGAATACGAGCCGAATCCGTTTTTCCTCTATCATAACGGGCCATTGCATATTATTTGTTATAACTTTATCGGTGCTGTCGTCGATGTATACAGAAGCGATCGGTTTTCCGCCAGCTTGAGAGGCACCCTGACGCCTGATCAAGGGTATAGTCCCGACGACAGCGATTTTCTGAAAGGCATGGACGAGTTGAAAACCTTGTACGACGCCGGACTCGAGTTTGGCACAAGCCTTGCCGGCATAGAGACCGGCCTGGAGATCATGCAGGATGTCAGTGGCGAGCACGACGGCCAGCAAGCGACCCTGTCTTTTGGCTACACACTGGCGGCAGCCGGTTTTGAATTCAACCCGGCATTGAGCCTGACCTGGATGAGTGAAAAGGTGGTCGACTATTTCTACGGGGTCTCTGCCAGGGAAGCGCGCGCGGATCGCCCCGCCTATTCGCCCGGGGCGAGTTATGAGATCGGGGCGGAACTTTTGATCCAGCGCCCCTTGTTTGGCAATTTCTCTTTGGTCGGGCTTTTCGAGATTACCACTTTTGGCAAGGAAATCACCGACAGTCCGTTGGTGGAAAAGGATTACGAAATCGAAGGGGCCATCGGGGTGGCCTACCATTTCTAATGATTTCCGGACCATGCAACCATCAGTGGATAACGACATGCTTTTATTCAGCCGCCGACGCACAATCAGATGGGGACGCCCCCCCATACCGCATGCTACACGCAACGTGTGGATCATTTCCGCCTCTTGGTTGCTGGCCTGTTTGATGATTCTCTCGGCCTGTACGGTGGCCCCCGTACGCAATCGGGCCGAGATCCCCGAGACGCTTCCAGCGCAATTTGACGCCTGCGACGCGGTCGATGCGGACGAGCCGTTGGTGTGGACGGAGAGTTTTCCCAGCCCGTCCCTTACGGTCGATATCCAGACCCTGATCAATGAAAACTTCGAGCTGAAAGCCGCCCGCGCCCGTGTGGACCAAGCCGCCATCGCTTATGGCATCGCGGGATCGGACCGCTGGCCTTCTGTAGAAGCCAAAGCGGATGTGGATCGTGCCCGGGTCAAGGAGGACGAGCCGGATAGCACCGCCACCACGCGCAACACCATCGCTTTCGAGGCCGCACTGACGTGGGAACTGGATATTTGGGGGCGGCTGAAAACCAGGCAGGCCGCCGCCGCGCTCACCCTCCAGAAAAAACAAGCCCTCGCGGACCAGATCGCCCTGGACCTGCAAACCTTGCTGGTCGAGAGTTGGATCACCCAACACGGAGCAAAAAGGCTTAAACAGGTCCTGCGCGAGCAACGCGAGACGAACCTGCAATACTTGGGGTTGACCGAACTTGGATTCACCCAGGGGCAGGCCAGTGTCCTGGATGTCCTGCAACAACGGGGGAACCTGGTCTCCACCGAGCGGTCCCTGCCCGATGTCGATGCCAGGCGACGGCGTGCCGCCAATGCGTATGCGGTGTTGTTGGGGCGCCTTCCCGGTGAGTGTGACTTGGCCGAGGATGCGTGGCCGGTGATTGGGCCGCTGCCCCACCTTGTCTCACCCCGGCGGTTATTGGACCTCCGTCCGGACCTGCGGGCGGCTTTTCTGGCGCTTGAGGCGGCGGATCACGAGGTGGCCGCGGCCATCGCTGACAGGCTGCCGCGTCTGTCCATTGGATTGACGGTGGCCGAGAGCGGCAGCAGTCTCAGGCGAATCGGGGATGGCAATGTTTTGCGCGTCGCCAGCGGTTTGCTGGTACCGGTTTTCGATGCAGGACGACTCAAGGCCAACGTGGCCAAGCGGGAAGCAGAGGCCCGCGAATCGCTGGCCGTTCTCGAACAGGCCATGCGAGTCGCCGTGCGCGAGGTGGAAGACGCCTTGGCCGTGGAAATGGCCTTGTTCGACGAACATGGCCTGCTGCTAGCGGAAATCGCCATCGCCCGTGACACCGTGAAAGAGGCCACCCTGCAGTATGTCAATGGCCAGGAAACGTTTCTGGCCGTGCTCGCCGCCCTGGTGAAGCAGCAAACCTTGCAGCAAAACGAAATTGCGCTGCAGCAGGAACTATTGATTAACCGGGCACGTCTGCTCAAGGCCCTTGGGGCGAAATGGAGCCGTTAACCATGAAACGCAAAACAAAAAACCGCTGGACCGCCGTCCTGATCGCTCTGGCCGGTTGTACACTCACCGCCCTGCTCGCCATCCAGGATAGTGAGGAGTCCATACAACCGCTCTCCAGCCCGGTGCTGGCCGTGGAAACGCTTTGTGTGCAAAAAACAGACTACAGGGTACAGGTTCCGGCCTGGGGAGTTGTCGAACCCAAGGAAACCATCGACGTTCGCCCGAAAGTATCGGGAATGGTCGCCGACGTATCGACCGGCCTCTTCACCGGTGGCGCGGTGGGACAAGGGACGTTTCTCTTCTCCATAGATACGCGGGCCTTTGAAAACACGTTGGCCGAGGCAACGGCCGCCCATGAACAGGCACGCCAGGCGTTGGCCATCGAAGAGGGGCGGCAAACCATCGCCAAATCCGAGTGGAAACTTCTCGAGGGATCGAATTGGCAGGGCGCCCATAACAAGCCGCTGGCCCTGCGCCGCCCCCATCTGAAGACATGCCAGGCCGCCGTTGAAATGGCTCTGGCGCGGCAATCTCAGGCCGAACTCGACCTGGAATGGACGCGTTTTTGCGCGCCCTGCAAGGGAGTCATTCTGGAAGAGTCCGTCGCCAAGGGCCAGGTCCTGGATATCGGCGATGTTGCCTTGCGCCTGGCCTGCACGGATTGCTATCACGTGATGGCCTCCTTTTCCACGGGCGATGTTCTCGATCCAAAAATGCAGGCGGCAGTGGTCACTATCGGATCCGTCAGCCATAAGGGGATCATTAAGACCGTATTGCCCCGCATCGATCCGCAAACCCGGCAAAAGCAAGCCCTGGTGGCATTTACCGGCCCGGGGGTCGCGCTGGGCGCTTACGCCGCGCTGACCCTGCCGGGACCGATGTTTGAGAACTGCGCCGTGTTGCCCAAGGCGGCCCTTAGATCCGGCAGCAGTGTATGGATACTCAGTATAAACGGCACCCTGGACATACGGCCGGTGACGGTGCTCGCCAAAGACCCGCGCCATGTCGTCATCGGCGAAGGCCTGGCAGAGGGCGAGAATGTGATTCTTTCGCATATCGCCAGCCCCCTTAAGGGCATGCCGCTTAGGGGCACTGAACGGCGTTTTCGACTTAAAAACCCCGTTTAAGATCCGCACTGCCAAAATTTGAAACGCTTAGTTTGGGACAGGATAAAAAACCAAGGGAGCACGCAACGAATGACCGCCTTTTTTCGCACACTGCTTCAGCGAACGGTGTTTGCCAATGTCATCATGACGATGTTTCTGATCGGGGGCCTGCTCGGTGCCCTGTCGATCCGCCAGGAACTGTGGCCCCAGAGCGCAGCGCGCAGCGTGGAGGTTGCCGTTGAACTTGAAGGCGCTTCCCCGGAGGAGATCAGCAGCTCGATTCTAGCGGTGGTCGAAAACGCCGTGCGCGGCGTGGACGGCATCAAACATATCGAAGCCGATGCCTATGAGGGGATCGGGATCATCTCCATGCCGCTGTTGCGCGGGACGGACCCGCAACAGGTCCTCGGCGACATCAAGAACGCCGTGGACCGCATTACTACCTTTCCCCGGGACGCGGAAAAACCGGAGGTCACCATCCCCTCGCTGAGCGAAAAGGCGCTCTCCCTGATCGTATCCGGCGACCAGCCGTTGATATGGCTGCAA
>CAJXSB010000353.1 GCA_913060435.1 uncultured Desulfococcus sp. | reverse complement strand
CTCCGGGCGGCCCGGAAACTCGCTTCGCTCAGACAGTCCGGGCCGCTATTCCTCCGCTGCATCTAAGCGGCACTAAAACTCTCGGCTCACGGGGCGGAAAACGGACCCGGAGCTCACCTCATATCGACGGCGCAAACGAATCTCGAAAGTTGAGAACGTGTTTTGCAAATCGTGATCAAAGAATTTTGACAAACCATTTTTGATTTGAAAATCTTTAAAAACGTATAGTTATGCCAATAAACAAATCAATATATCGAATATTTAGAATATAATAGAGCCGCAACAGGCTGTCAAGGCATGAATCCTGCCGGCTTTGCATGGCGGCCAAATATTTTGGGGGCCGGAATCCGGCCCCCAAAATATCTTTGGAAGGAAGGTAAACGCAGTGACTGAAGTGCCGCTTTCAGGGGTAATTCGCTTAAACCCCATCCATGTTAATCCCTGATGAGAAACTGGTTAGAATTGGATTAAATTCAACTTTCGAGTTTCATCAAAACGAGTCTCGAAAGTTGAGACGGAATATTGACACCCTTCCTCGTTTATCGTAGAAATATTTTTTTAAGATAGCCAAACAACAGCGAAGGCTTTGTTAATGATTTTGGTTACTGGCGGCGCCGGGTTCATCGGCGCAAATTTTGTTCTCGACTGGCTGGCGACGTCCGACGAACCCGTTCTCAACTTCGACAAGCTGACCTATGCCGGCAATCCGGAGAATCTCGAGGCCCTTGCCGGAGATGACCGGCATGTTTTCGTGGAGGGCGACATCGGCGACGTCGAACACATGGGGCGCCTTCTGTCGCGTTTCCAGCCGAGGGCCGTCGTCAATTTTGCCGCCGAGTCCCATGTCGACCGCTCGATCCACGGCCCCGAGGATTTCATCCAGACCAATATCGTGGGGACCTTCCGCCTTCTCGAGGCGGTCCGGGCGTATTGGGAGCCCCTCGAGGGTGCAGCGAGGGAGGGCTTCCGATTCCTGCATGTCTCCACCGACGAAGTATACGGTTCGCTGCCCCCCGATGCCCCTGCATTCCGCGAGAGCCATCGCTACGCACCCAACAGCCCCTATTCGGCGAGCAAGGCTGCCAGCGACCATCTCGTTCGGGCCTATCACCGCACCTACGGCCTGCCGGTGCTCACCACCAACTGCTCGAACAACTACGGCCCGTTTCAATTCCCGGAAAAGCTGATCCCGCTGATGATCATCAACGCCCTCGCCGGAGATGCGCTGCCGGTCTACGGCGACGGTAGGCAGATCCGCGACTGGCTCTACGTGAAAGACCACTGCACCGCCATTCGGCGGGTGCTCTCTGACGGCGTCGTCGGAGAGATCTACAACATTGGCGGCTGGAACGAAAAAGCCAACATCGACATCGTCAACATCATCTGCGGACTGCTCGACGAGCTGCGCCCTCGAGAAGACGGAGAGAGCTACCGCAGCCAGATCACCTTTGTCACCGACCGCCCCGGCCATGACCGGCGCTATGCCATCGATGCCCGGAAAATCGAACGGGAGCTGGGCTGGAGACCCGCGGAGACCTTTGAGACGGGCATCCGGAAGACAGTGGCGTGGTATCTGGAGAACACAGCCTGGGTCGACCGCGTCCAGTCCGGGGCATATCGGGCATGGATCGACCGGAACTACGGGGAGCGAAACCAATGAAACTGCTTCTTTTCGGCAAAGGCGGCCAGGTGGGATGGGAGCTGCAGCGCAGCCTCGCGCCGCTGGGGGAGGTTGTGGCCCTGGGGTCCGGCAGCCGGGAGCCCTGCGGCGACTTCACCGACCTGGACGGCATCGCCCGGACCGTCCGGAAGGCGGCACCGGACGTGATCGTCAATGCCGCCGCCTACACCGCCGTGGACAAGGCGGAGAGCGAGCCCGAACTCGCCCGCACCGTCAATGCGGAAGCCCCCGGGGTGCTGGCCCGCGAAGCCCGCGACTGCGGCGCATGGCTGGTCCACTACTCCACCGACTATGTCTTCGACGGCCGGGGCGAGCGGCCCTGGACGGAAACCGACGCCACCGACCCCCTGAGCGTCTACGGCCGCACCAAACGCGATGGTGAAGCAGCCCTCCTCGAAAGCGGCTGCAGGCATCTCATCTTCCGGACCAGCTGGGTCTACGGCGCCCGCGGCGCCAACTTTGCACACACCATGATTCGGCTGGCCCGGGAGCGGGAGGCCCTCACCGTGATCAACGACCAGTTCGGCGCCCCCACCGGTGCGGAGCTCCTGGCGGACGTCACCGCCCACGCCATCCGCATGGCCTTGAATCAGCTGGAGCTGGGTGG
This sequence comes from uncultured Desulfococcus sp., assembly GCA_913060435.1. GTDB lineage: Bacteria > Desulfobacterota > Desulfobacteria > Desulfobacterales > Desulfococcaceae > Desulfococcus. The sequence continues at coordinate 2,402 of CAJXSB010000353.1, read as the reverse complement.
GCTCTACCACCTGGCCGCCGCCGGTGAGACCACCTGGTACGACTACGCGGTCTTCATTCTGGAGCTGGCCCGGAAAGCGGGCATCGCGCTGAAGGTCGCCCCCGAGGCCGTCAATCCGGTGCCGGCCCGCGAATTTCCGCTTCCTGCGCCCCGCCCGCACAATTCGCGTCTGAACACCAACCGCCTGCGTGCCGCCTTCGGCCTGCGCCTGCCCCCATGGCAGGACGGCGTGTCGCGCATGCTGGCCGAGACCCTGAAGGGGGTTCCATGAACCATCGCAAAGGCATCATCCTCGCCGGCGGCTCCGGCACGCGGCTCTACCCCATCACCCTGGCCATCTCCAAACAGCTGCTGCCGGTATACGACAAGCCGATGATCTATTACCCCCTGAGCACCCTGATGCTGGCCGGCATCCGGGAGATTCTGGTCATCTCCACGCCCCAGGACACCCCCCGGTTCCGGGAGATGATCGGCGACGGCGAAAAATGGGGGATCCATATCGAATACGCAGTTCAGCCCTCCCCCGGTGGGCTGGCCCAGGCGTTTACCATCGGGCGCGACTTCATCGGGGACGCCGCCCCGGTCCTGATTCTGGGGGACAACATCTTCTACGGCCACGACCTGCAGGCAAAGCTGGTGCGGGCGGCCGCCCAGGAATCGGGCGCTACAGTCTTCGCCTATCACGTCCAGGACCCGGAGCGGTATGGCGTGGTCGAGTTTGACGCGGCGATGCACGCCCTCTCCATCGAGGAAAAACCGGCGCATCCACGCTCCAACTACGCGGTCACCGGCCTCTATTTCTATGACAGCCAGGTGGTTGACATTGCCGCCGGCCTGAAGCCGTCCGCCCGGGGGGAGCTCGAAATCACCGATGTCAACCGGACCTACCTCGCGCAGGGCCAGCTCGACGTGGAGATCATGGGCCGGGGGTATGCCTGGCTCGATACCGGCACCCACGACTCCCTCCAGGAGGCCTCGGCGTTTATCGCCACACTGCAGAAGCGCCAGGGCCTCATGGTCTCCTGCCCCGAGGAGATCGCCTGGCGCAGCGGCTGGATCGAGGCGGCGCAGATCGAGGCCCTTGCCGGGACCCTCTCCAAAAACGGATACGGTCGGTATCTGAAAGGCCTTCTGAAAAAGGAGGTCCGGCGATGAAGGTGCTCCCGACAGAGCTCCCCGACGTCCTCATCATCGAACCTCAGGTCTTCGGGGATGATCGCGGCTTCTTTTTCGAAAGCTTCAACCAGCGGGCCTTTCGCAAGGCCACCGGCATCGACGCCGTCTTCGTGCAGGACAACCACAGCCGCTCCGCCCGGGGCGTACTCCGGGGGCTGCACTATCAGATCCGGCAGGCCCAGGGTAAACTGGTTCGGGTGGTCTCGGGAGAGATCTTTGACGTGGCCGTGGACCTCCGCCGCAGCTCGCCCGCTTTCGGCCGCTGGGCCGGTGTTCTCCTCTCTGCGGAGAACAATCGCCAGGTCTGGATTCCCGAGGGCTTTGCCCACGGATTCCTGGTTACGGGGGACCACGCTGAGGTGCTCTACAAAACCACGGATTATTGGTCCCCGGAGCACGAACGCTGCATCCTCTGGGAGGATCCGGACCTCGCCATCGACTGGCCTCTGACAGAGCGCCCGCGGATTTCAGAAAAAGACGCCCGCGGGATCGCCTTCTCCGCAGCGGAGATATTCCCTTGATTCACTGCCCGCAGGCGACGCCGGTCGATGCTGCCGAAGATGAAGGAGGGCCGGGAAAAGGCGCCGCCCATGCCTGCTGAGGCGCCTGCGGTCCGGGCGGACCACCTCGGCAAATGCTACCAGATGTACCGCCGCCCCCAGGACCGCCTCCGGCAGATGGTCATGCCAAGGCTCCATCGTGTTCTGGGCCGAAAGCCCCGGGAGTATTTCAAGCCGTTTTGGGCGCTCCGGAACGTATCGTTCCGGATCGCGCCCGGCGAGGCTGTCGGCATCGTGGGCCGCAATGGTTCGGGAAAATCGACGCTGCTCCAGCTGATCTGCGGCATCCTGACGCCCACGACCGGCGGCTGCAGGGCCCGGGGAAGCGTGGCGGCCCTGCTGGAGCTGGGCACCGGCTTCAACCCCCAGTTCACGGGCCTGGAAAACATCCTGCTCTACGGCGGCATCCTGGGCATGCCGGACCACCGCGTCAAGGCACTTCTGCCGGAAATTCTGCGTTTTGCGGATATCGGGGAGTTCATTCACCGCCCGGTAAAGACCTACTCGAGCGGCATGCTGGTTCGGCTCGCCTTTGCCGTATCGGTGTCGCGGGAGCCGGACATCCTGGTGGTGGACGAAGCCCTGGCCGTAGGGGATGAGGCCTTTCGCCGCAAGTGCTTCTCCAGGATCGAACGGCTGCGGGAGCAGGGAACGACCCTGCTCTTC
>CAJXSB010000352.1 GCA_913060435.1 uncultured Desulfococcus sp. | reverse complement strand
TCTTCAGGGTTCCCGGGGGGAGCGAAAAGGCCTGCCCCCGCCCCCCGATCTGGCTGATGTACTGGGTGATGATGAAATCGACGGTGATGAACTGGGCCGCCATCGATGTGAGGATCAGATAGAAACCCTTGACCCGGGCCGACGGGATCCCGAAAAGCACGCACCAGATGCCGGCGACCAGGGCGGCGGCGAGGATGCTGATGGGGTAGGCCAGCCCCCAGTCCAGCAGCAGCGCCGGCCAGGGGAATTCGAGGATCAGCAGCGTGCTGGTGTAGGCGCCGACGGCCAGGAATGCGGCATGCCCCAGGGTCACCTGTCCGCAGAAGCCGATCAGGAGCTGGACGCCCAAAGCGCCCAGAACCGTGTAGCCGACCTGATTGAACACACTGATGGTATAATCGTCCGCCACCAGGGGGATCCCCACGAAGAGCAGCAGAAAGAGGGCGATCATCTTTCCCCGGACAAACGGCGTATGCCACAGGGCATGATCCCGGGCATAGTTCTGGTGATAGATGCCGCAGGGCAGATATTTTGTCGACATGCCGCCTCCTTGCTAGACCCGTTCGATGCGCTCCCAGCCCCACAACCCGTAGGGCTTGAACAGCAGAAACACCACCATGAAGATGAACGGCGCGATCTCCTTCACGCCGCCGGGGAAATATCGGTCGAGGTAGGTGCCGGTGAAATTCTGGAGCAGCCCGATGATGATGCCCCCGGCAATGGCCCCCGGCACCGAATTGAGGCCGCCCAGCACCACCGCCGGCAGCACCAGCAGGCCCAGGTATCCGACGGAGATGTTGAGGCCGTTGATGTTGCCGAGGAGGGTGCCGCCCACGCCCGCGGCCATGAAGGCGATGGCCCAGGAGGCCGCATAGACGAACCGGGCGCTGACGCCCAGGGAGAGGGCGGCCATCTCATCGTCGGCCGTGGCCTGCATGGCCAGCCCCCACCGGGTGTACTTGAAGAACCCCACGAAGATGCAGAGGAGGATGATGGCCGCCACAAAGCTCCAGAGATAGACCTGGCCGATGATCAGGGGACCGATTCTGATGGGCTCCAGCGAAAAGACCGGCGGGGTGAAGACGCGGGTGTCCGTCCCCCAGATGAACTCGACCGTCCCCTTGAAAAAAAAGCTGAGCCCCACGGTGACCATGATCACCGTCAACACCGGCTCGCCGATGAGGCGGTCGAGGAAGATCCGCTCGGTCAGAATCCCGAGAACCAGCCCGATGATGAGCGAGAAACAAAGCGAGAGCAGAAACGGCACGCCGGCGGAATAGAAGCTGAGGGAGACATAGGCGCCGATGAGGGTCATCTCGCCCATGGCCAGATTCAGCACCCCCGAACATTTATAGATCAGCACCCATCCCAGTGCCACCAGGGCGTAAATGCCGCCCACCATGATGCCCGTCGTCAACGTCATGAGAAAAAGCTCCATCAATCCTCCTGCGGGAATTCATCGGTTCAGCGGCGCATGCCCCGGGGCAACGCCGCTCCTTCGGCCCGGGCGTCACCCCTCCAGATGCCGGATGTGAAGATCGGTCTTGATGTGGGATTTCCGGCCGTCTTCATAGTTGATGGTCGTATCGAAGTGGACGGTCTCCACATCGGAGTAGAGCCCTTCCAGGATGTCGGCGTAGCGCTTCTCCACAAAGGCGCGGCGAAGCTTCCGGGTCCGGGTCAGCTCGTCGTCATCCGGATCGAACTCCTTGAACAGGTTGATAAATTTCCGGATCCTCGCCGGGGAAGGGAGGTCCTTGTTGGCTTCCGAGATCTGCCGCTCCACCAGTGCCAGCACCTCAGGCTTCTGGGAAAGCTCCTGGTAGCTGGTGTAGGAGATCTTTTTTTCATCCGCCCATTTGCCCACCACGGCGTAGTCGATGCAGATGACCGCAGCCACATAGTCCCGCGCATCGCCGATGACCCAGGAGTCCTTTACATAGGGGCTGAACTTGAGCCGGGTTTCGAGATACTGGGGCGAGAAGGGGCGGCCGTCGCTCAAGGTCATGACATCCTTGGAACGGTCGAAGACCACCAGCTGGCCGTCCTCATCGATGAAGCCCTTGTCGTCGGAATAGAGCCAGCCGTCCCGGAGGGCCTCGGCCGTCGCTTCCGGGTTCTTGTAGTAGCCGAGGAAGACCGAGGGGCTCTTGGCGATGATCTCGCCGTCCTCGGTGATCTGGATCTCGGTTTCGGGGATCGGATAGCCCACGGTGTCGAACTTGATGTCGCCGCTCCGGTGGACCACGGAAATGCCCGCCACTTCGGTCTGGCCGTAGATCTGCTTGAGGTTGACCCCCAGGGCGTGGAAAAACCGGAAATGGTCGGGCCCCATGGCCGCACCGCCCGTATAGGCGTTGCGCACCCGCGTCAGGCCCAGATGATCCTTCAGCTTTTTCTGGAGGGCGATGTAGGCCAGGCCGTTGAGCATCCGCCAGTACCAGGGCACCGGCTGCTTTTCGAAGCGCAGATTGGCGACATGGTAGCCGATCCTGGTGGCGATTTCATAGACCTTTCGCTTGATCCACGGGGCATCCAGGTATTTGACCTGGACCGTCCGGGTCATCTGCTCGTACATGCGTGGCGGCGCAAACATGACGTGGGGACCGATCTCCCGGATGTTCTCCTGTGCAGTTTCGGGGTCCTCGGGAAAATTGATGGTGTAGCCGATCTGAAGTCCGCAGGAGATGGACATCATCTGCTCGCCGATCCAGGCAAAGGGGAGGTACGAGACGTAGTCGTCCGTTTCATGGCAGGGGTCGACGGCCATGAGGTTCTTTCCCATGCTCAGCATGTTGTAGTGGGACAAGAGGGCGCCTTTGGGCAGCGAGGTGGTTCCCGACGTGTAGAAGAGCAGGGCCACGTCGTCGCCCCGGCCGTCCCGGATCAGCGACTCGAACAGGTCGGGCTTTTCCTGGTCCATCTTCCGTCCGAGGGCCCGAAGGTCATCGAGGCTCATGAGGCAGTCCTCATGGTAGCGCCGCATGCCCTTGGGGTCGTCCCAGAAGATCTTTTCCAGCTTCGGGCAGGCCTCCAAAATCGAGAGCCCCTTGTCCACCTCCTCCTGGCCTTCCCCGAACAGGAACCGGGTGTCCGAGTGGTCGATGATGTAGCGGACCTCCTCCATGAGGCTGTCCTGAAAGAGCCATACGCCGATGCCGCCGGCGCAGAGCACCGCCATTTCCACGAACAGTCCCTCGGGCCGGTTGTCGCCGATGATGGAGACCTTGTCCCCCTTCTGCAGCCCGAGCCGGATGAGCCCCAGGGCGATCTCCCGGACGTTTTCCAGGTACTCGGCCCAGGTGATGGGGCGCCAGATGCCGAACTCCTTCTCCCGCATGGCGATCCGGTCGCGGCCGAAACGGTTGGCCTGCGCATGAAACAGCTGGGGTATGGTCAGCGCATTCGTGATTTCCATCTGCGTATCAAAAGCCCCCTTCTCTACCTGCGCGTTGAATAGAGGTCCTCTTCACCCAGGTAGGCCTTGACGACGTCCGGGTGGTTCTGGACCACCTCCGGGGCGCCGTCGACGATCATGCTGCCGAAGTTGAGTACGAACACCTGGTCCGAGAGGTCCATGACCACGCCCATGTCATGCTCGACCAGGAGGCAGGTCACCTGCCACCGCTTCTCTTCGTTGACGTCGAGGATGAAACGGGCCATGTCCTCCACCTCCTCGAGGTTGAGCCCGGCCAGCGGTTCATCCAGGATGAGCAGCTCCGGTTCGAGGGCCAGGGCCCGCCCCAGCTCGACCCGCTTCTGGAGGCCGTAGGGAAGCATGCCCACCGGCTTGTGGCGGATGTTCTCGATCTCCAGCAGGTCGATGATCTCCTCCTCGATGAATTCCCGGTGCCGGATCTCCTCCTTGGCGGCACGGCCCCAGTAGAGGGCCCCGCCCAGAAGGCCGGAGCGGTAATGGAGATGGCGCCCGAGGCGAATATTATCGAGGACGGTCATCCCGCCGAAGACCTCGACCTTCTGGAAGGTTCGGGCGATGCCGAGCCGGGCCCGCTGGTGGGGCCGCAGGGCATTGACCTGCCGCCCCTTGAAATGAATCTCTCCCTGCTGGGGCCGGTAAAGGCCGTTGATGCAGTTGAGCATGACGGTCTTCCCGGCGCCGTTGGGCCCGATGATCGAATGGATCTCGCCTCGCTTCACCCTGAGGCTGACCCCCTGAAGCGCCGCAACATTGCCAAAATGCATGTGGACATCTTCCAGTTCAAGCAGAATGTCTGACGAACGGATATCATGGTCTGCGGATGCCACCAAGTTTCCCCCCTGCTCCAGGATGCCGGTTTCTACAATAACTTTCTATATATACATCGAGGTCAGAAATGGCCAGAGAAATTATGAATGGAATTCATGGAATATATTTTTCTATAATATATGCTTTTCATTTGGTCAAGCAATTTATCCCGCCCGACCAACTTATTCATCAACATCAAGTCTGCGGCAGCCATTTAGGAATCTCGCCCCGAATTCCCCCGCGGTGGATTTGGGGGCCTTCCGCCATGGAGAACCTTGCGGAGCGGATACATCTGGCGTACTATACGCAATCTTCGAGATTCTCTCACGCGATGGATAGAGGTGTTCTCCGGGTCCGGTTTCCGCCCCGTTAGCCGCGAGTTTTAGTGCCGCTTAGATGCAGCGGAGGATTAGCGGCCCGGACTGTCTGAGCGAAGCGAGTTTCCGGGCCGCCCGGAGCAAATCTTAGCGGCACTTAAACGAAGCGG
>CAJXSB010000351.1 GCA_913060435.1 uncultured Desulfococcus sp. | reverse complement strand
TGCCGGTCTCGATGAAGACCTCCAGCGGGAGAAACCGCTTGAAGAAGCGGATCCAGTCGATGTCGATGGAGAAGCTGACGGCACCCACGCTACCGTTCTTCTCCCTGCGCCGAGGCTTCGAGGGCCGCCCGGACCGCGTCGGGGCGGTACCCCCGCAACCGGGCGGGCTGGCCGTAAAAAACCGCATACGGGGGGACATCCCGGGTGACGAGGCTCCCGGCGCCCACCGCCGCCCCACGGCCGATGGTCACACCGGGCAGGACCACGCTGTGTGCCCCGAGCATCACGTCGTCCTCGATGACGACCTTGCCCTTGACCATGCTCCGCCACATCTCCTCCTCCCGGAAATCGTGCCCCAGCGAGGTGATGGCCACATGGCTCCCGATCATGCACCGCGAGCCGATCTCGATGTACGCGCCGCACCACATGTGAACAAACGGCGCGATCGACGTGTTGTCCCCGATGCGGAGGGCTTGGGGGGTATGGATGACCACCGGGTGATAGAGCATCAGGTTCTCGCCGCACGCCCCCAAAGACGCCTTGAGCTGTTCGGTCTTGACGCCCTCCATCCAGCACCCGATCCACCGGCAGGCAGCGCATTGCATTCTTTTGAAAAGCCCCATGATACCCCTACCCCTTTCCGGTGTCTCGTGGGCCTGCGGCAGCCTTCAACTGGCGATCGAGGCGATGAATCATGTGCAGCTGCTCATGGTTCTCCCGGGCGAGCCTGCGGACAAGGACGGCCATCTCCTCCGCCATGGCGAGAAACGCCTGGGGAACATCCCGGAGATGACCGATGCACGACAGATCGTTTCCATATCCCAGCTCCGCCATCAGCGCTCCATGGCACCGCTCGAACAGAAACCGCTCCGGAAGGCCCCATTCCGGGCCCGCATCAAAGCGGGTGTCGGCCCGGTTGAAAAAATCAGGCTCCACTTTCCGGAGACGGTCGATGGGATTCTTCCACGGCCGGATCTCCCCATCGTGGCGGATGAAGCCGGCGATGCGCGAGAGCAGCCCTTCCGATGCATCCACGAGCGCCTCGAAACGCAGGAGCAGCCGATCCGGACCCGGCCGGTCGTTCCAGGCCCGGTAGTGGCTCGTCCAGTCGCCGCAGATGTCGTCCCCCACGATCAGGCTCACCAGGGACTTGTCGATACCGTTGTAGTCCCGGTGAAATTTCCGGTAGCTCGTCACCGAGAGCCGGCCGTCCCGGACGACATAGATGAACGGCTGCCCGTCACTCGGGGGGAGGTGGGTCTTGACCAGGAAGACCCCGGGGGATGCCGTGGCCCTTTCGTAGAAGGCATCCCAGTCCTCCTGCTTCTCCAGGTGGCCGATCATGTCGGGGTTGTCCCGGAACTCGCCGGGCCGGTCGATGGGGACGTCCTCGTAGGAGCAGCAGCCGAAGCAGTGCCGAATCAGCGTCCTCAGCAGGGTGTTGCCCGAGCGGGGATAGGATGCCAGCCATATGATCATAACCGCTCCTTTACATCCAGAAACCGCCCCTTGCTCGGGATCCCGAACATCCCGAAAAACGGCGCGACCTGGTTTTCATAGTCCCACGTGACGGCAAGGGGCCCCAGCCACGGGGAGGCGTCGATCTCGACGCCCCGGTTCTGGAGGCCGATCTTCCGTCCGAGCTTAACGGCGAAGGTGTACTGGCCGGCCTCGATCATGCTGGTGACCTCCATCTCGAAAACGACGGCCTCGCCCGCGGCGAGGCGGGGCGTCGCCATGCCCATGGTGTAGGAGCCGCCGGAGAAGATGATCTGATCGTAGCGGTTCTTGAGCACCAGGGTGACGTGGTACTCCTCCTCGGCGTGCACCTGGTAGAGCACCCGGAACCGCAGCGTTTCGCCGATGCGGGCCGAGAGGACCACCTCGTTCCGTGCATTCAGGACCGAGACGGCCAGAATCCGTGCTTTTACGCCTGCACCGCCGTCCACCGCCGTCCCGCCGTCCCGCACCCATACGGCGCTCTTCCGGAAGGACGCTATCCAGCTCTCGGCATCGGCGTCCGGCCGCTGCGACGACGCCGCAGCAGCCGTCTTCTCCCCGGACCGGTGGTCCTCCTGAATGAAGCGCTGAATCGCCTGCTGGCTCGGCCCCAGGCACTTGGGGCGCCCGCTTTTCAAGTAGAGCACCCGGGAGCAGAAGTCCCGCACAAGGGTCAGGTCGTGGGAGACGAAGAGAATGGTGACCCCCTGCTCCCGCAGTGCCTTCATCCGCTGCATGCACTTCTGCTGAAAAAAGATATCCCCGACCGAAAGGGCCTCATCGATGATGAGGATATCCGGGTCCACGGCCACCTGGACCGAAAAGGCGAGCCGGACGAGCATCCCCGTGGAATAGGTCTTGACGGGCCGGTGGATGAACTCCCCGATGTCGGCGAATTCCAGGATCCTCGGATAGCGCTCGTCGATCTCCTCCCGCGTCAGCCCCATGATGGATGCGTTGAGGTAGACATTCTCGCGTCCGGAGAACTCCATGTTGAACCCGGCGCCCAGCTCCAGGAGGGCCGATATGCGCCCGTTGACCGACAGCCGCCCCTCCGTAGGCTGGAGGGTCCCGCAGATCATCTGGAGCAGCGTCGATTTCCCTGACCCGTTGGCGCCGATGATGCCGAAGGTCTCCCCCCGCCCCACATCGAAGGATACCCCCCGGAGCGCCCAGAACTCCCGGAAATACTGCCGTCGCGATCGGAAGATCGACTGTTTGAGGCGGTCCATGGGCTCATTGTAGAGCTGGTAGCACTTCCCGGCGTTCTCCGCGCGGATCGCGTATTCAGCAGCCATGACAAGCCTCTGGCACCATCACGCACCTACACCACATCGGCAAAGCCTTTGCGGGTCTTCATAAACCATATGAAGCCCAAAATCAACGCTGCCAGGGAGAAAGCAAAGGCTCCTGCGGAGACCGGCCAGTCCGGCATCCGTCCCCAGAGGACGACCTTCCGGGCATCTTCGACAAACACGGCCATGGGGTTGAGGATGCAGATGAACCGGAACCGCTCGGGGACGGCCTGAACCGGATAGAAGATAGGCGACAGGAAAAAAAGCATGGTTGTGAGGATGCTGATGGTGGCGCCCACATCCCGGATGAAGACCCCGATGGACGCCAGGAAGAAGCTGCATCCCAGGGAGAGGCACATGACGGGCAGCCACACCACCGGCAGGAGCAGGGCGGTCCAGTGGATGTAATGGTTGAAGATCAGAAGTCCGAGCAGGAGGACGATCAGGCTGAAAAGCGCATTCACCAAGGCGCTCAGAAACCCGACCACCGGCAGGATCTCCAGCGGGAAGACCACTTTCTTGACGAAATTGACGTTGTTGAGGATGGCCGTGGGGGCGCTGTTGACCGATTCGGAAAAGATGTTGAAGGTGATCAGCCCCATGAAGAGCGCCAGGGCGAAAGCCACCCGACCCTCGTCCGGCTGGACGCCCCATCGCGATTTGAAGATGGTGGAGAAGACGAAGGTATAGATGGCCAGCATGATCAGGGGATGGATGAACGACCAGCCAAGCCCCACGAACGAGCCTTTGTAGCGGCCGATCACCGCCCGCCATGTCAGCTGGCGGATCAGGTCCCGGTACTGCCAGATGTGCCTGGTGATGGCAATGGGATTCAAGAATCTGGCGTGCCGTCCGTCGCGCGTGTCCATGTTTCGGTCTGCTGCTCCTCTTTCTGACTTGCCATTGAACGAAGGTTCATCTATATTAGTTGTTTTCCCTCGTGCGCATTGCGGTGACTTGCGCTATATATGAATTCAGGAGGAAAGTCATGCAAAAATTTAACTATATCATTATTCTGCTGCTGGTTACAATGATGGCTGCGGCATCGACCTCACCTGCAGCGGCACCGGACGGCGACCGGTCGATCACCCTCGTCTACAGCGGCGATCTCCACGGCAACATCCGACCGGTCTATGAATGACAGGGGAAACGTTCGGGCGGTCTTGCCCGAAGAGCCTACGTGATCGAATCATTGAAGAAAAAAGAGGCCCCGCTCCTGATTCTCGACTGCGGCGGCATCGTCGGCTTCACCCCCAGGGATGCGGAGAAGAAGGCCGACGCCGCCATCGAGGCGATGACTCGCATGGGGTACCGGGGCATGAACCTCGGCCCCTCCGATTTTACGCTGGGAACAGCCTACCTGAAAAAGGCCGCCGCCGCGGCAGGCTTCCCACTCATCTCCACCAATGCAGTAGTTGCGGCGCCGGGCATTCCCGGACCCAGAGCCTATGAGATCGTGGCTGTGGGGGGGCTCCGCATCGCCGTGCTCGGCGTTCTCCCGACCAACGCCCTCGACTGGACCAGGGCATTTGAGAAGCCTGAAGCAGTCAAGATCGAGGAGCCGGGGAAAGCCATCCGCGCCGTGCTGCCCGCCGTCATGCGGGAGAAGCCCGACGCCGTCATTCTCCTGTCCCAGCTCGACTACGAGCCGACCGCGGCCCTCGCGTCGGCCCTGCCGGAGATCACCGTGGCCGTCTCCTGCGGCATGAAGGCCGGGTGCAGCGACGATCCCGCGTCACCCGTGTTTCATACAGCCGACGGAAAGGCGCTGCCGGCAACAGACGGCGTCATCCATCTGGACGACAGCGCCGGCAGCGGCAGCGCCGGGGAGAGTGCGGCCAGGGTCCTCTACGTGGGGTCCAAGGGGAAGGATCTCGGCATCATCTCCATGTCGTTCAAGCATGACGGCACGGTCGCCTTCGGCCGGGAGATCCTCAAACGGCTC
>CAJXSB010000350.1 GCA_913060435.1 uncultured Desulfococcus sp. | reverse complement strand
CCGGTCGCCGAAGGGCCGCACCCGAACGGCCGCCCGCCATCAGCAGAACGGCGTCGTTGGTGCTGGTATCGCCGTCGACGGTGATGCGGTTGAAGGAACGGTCCACGCCGGCGGCCAGGGCTTCCTGAAGCGGCCCCGGCGGCACCTCCAGGTCGGTGACGACAAAGCAGAGCATGGTCGCCATGTCCGGCCGGATCATGCCCGAACCCTTGGCCACCCCGGTGATGGTATAGGGCACGCCCCCCATGCGCCCCTGCACCGATGCCACCTTGGGCACCAGATCGGTGGTCAGGATCGCTTCGGCAAAATCGCCGAGGCCGCCGGGCGAGAGCGCCGCCGTCAGCCGGGGCACCGCTGCGGTGATGGTGTCCATGGGCATGGGCGCCCCGATGACCCCTGTCGATGCGACGCAGACGAGATCCTCGGATATGTCGAGGGCGGCGGCGGCATGCCGGCACATGGCTTCGGCGTCCCGCATACCGGCGTCCCCCGTGCAGCAGTTGGCATTGCCGCTGTTGACGATCACGGCCTGGCAGCGTCCCGACCCGACGCGGCGCCGGGTCAGCCCCACCGGGGCCGCCTGCACCCGGTTGCGGGTGAAAACCCCGGCGACGGACGCCGGCGCCTCCGAAACGATGAGGCCCAGGTCCTTGGCCGGCTGCTTTTTGATGCCCGCGTCAATCCCCGCAAACCGGAACCCCGCACCTATCGGCATATCCATATTCACCTTCGCTGACCTTTGACTTTATGAAAGATTAGATTTATTATATTAGGTTCGTTATTAAAACCGTCATCTCATTATTTTCATTTGACAGAATCGCCTGCGCTTGTCAATTGCTTTGGATGCCATTTTGCAAGACGCTCAACACTGGAAGGAGACAAGATGTACCATGGATTTCCGGAGGTGACGTCAGGGAGCCTGACCGGCTGCACCTGCCCCGAATGCAGCGGCCGGCTGGCGCTCCATCGGACCTGACGTCAGACCTTTCTGCGCTGCAGGTCCTGCAGCCGACGCTTTCCCCTCGAACAATTTGCCGACCTGCTGGATGACGACCTGGAGGAACGTCTGGCCAACATCCCCTGCAACCGGCTTTAGCGCCGGCAGCATCGCCTGATGATCGTATTGAACGGCCTTTTCCCGGTCTTTTTCCTGCTGGTTCTAGGGGCGCTTCTCAAGCGCCTCCGGATGACCGGCGACGCGTTTCTGAAGACCTCGGACAGGCTGGTCTATTTTATCTTCTTCCCGGCGATGCTCTTCTGGAAAATCGGGGGCGCCCGGACGGATGGGGGAATTGACTGGCCGTTCTGCCTCGCCGCCCTGACCGCCGTGGCGATCATCTACATGGGCAGCGCCGTATACATCCGCCTGGCCGTGCCGGAATTCGAGGCGGGATCATTCTCCCAGAGCTGCTACCGCTTCAACACCTATATCGGCATGGCCATCATCCTCAATGCGCTGGGCGAGGAGGGGGCGCGGCACTTCGGCATCATGGTGGGATTCGCCATCCCCTTCATCAACGTACTCGCCGTCTCCACGCTGATCTGGTATTCCGGAGAGCGGTACTCCGCCGCCGAGCGGATCCGGATGACCGGCCGGGCACTGGTCTCCAACCCCCTGATTCTCGCTTGCATCGCCGGCATCCTCTACGGTCGGATCATCGGCACCTTTCCGGTCTTCATCGACAACGCCCTCCGGCTGGCCACATCGGTCGCGCTGCCCCTGGCACTGCTCTCCATCGGCGGCGCCCTCACCTTCGATACCCTTCGGGGGCACTTCAAGCGCTCCCTGGTTGCGGCGGTCTTCAAGCTGCTTATATTTCCCACAGTCGGTTATATGTGTTTGAAATATTACGGCGTTTCAGGGGTCCCCTTCCAGGTGGGGATGGTGTTCTTCGCCCTGCCGACATCCACCGCCATCTACGTATTGTCGTCGCAGCTCAACAGCAGCACGGATCTGGCCTCGGCCACCATCGTCCTCTCGACGGGACTATCCTTCATCTCGCTGTCCATTGTGCTGCTGCAGTAAGGGAAACCATGAAGCATTTCCGGATCACCATCGAGTACGACGGCGGCGGCTTCGCCGGATGGCAGTGCCAGAAAGAGACCCGCACCGTCCAGGGGGAGATCGAGGCGGCCCTGGCGACCATGGTCGGCCGACCGGTCCGGATTGCAGCGTCGGGAAGAACGGATGCGGGGGTGCATGCCTTCGGGCAGGTGGCAAGCTTCCAATGCGACACCCGGCTCACCCCGGAAATCCTCCAGCGGGGGCTCAACAGCATTCTGGGGGATGACATCGTCATCCGGGAATGCTGCGAGGTGCCCGGCACCTTCCACGCCCGGTTCAACGCGAAGGGCAAGACCTATGATTATCATATCCTGAACCGCCCCCTCCCTTCGGCGATCCGGCGGCGGCATGTCTGGTTCATCCGCCGCCCCCTGGACATCCGGCAGATGCAGCAGGCCGCCGAGATGCTCCTGGGGGAGCACGATTTCAGCGCTTTCGAAGGCGCAGGGAGCCCCCGGGCCCACGCCGTGCGGATCATCACCCAGGCGCGGTTGACGGCGAATGCGCATGGGGAGATCCGCTTCCGGATCTCCGCCAACGGCTTTCTGCGCTTCATGGTGCGGAATATCGTCGGCACCCTGGTGGATGTGGGTCTCGGGAAAACCACGCCGGTGGAATTCCAGAAGATACTCGAATCCCGGGACCGCAGCCGCGCCGGGGCAACGGCGCCACCCCAGGGGCTGTTTCTCCTGCAGGTCCGGTACCCGGAGGAGGAAAGGCAGCCATGACCAAACCGCAGCGCCCCGTAGACGAACCCTTCGTCCGGATCATCGTCATCGAAAATCCCATCGAGGCCCAGGTGATCGGCGACGCCCTCCGGCAGGAGGGCATCCCCCACGAGATGCGAAGCTACCACGACACGGCCTACGACGGCCTCTTCCAGGCCCAGCTGGGCTGGGGCAAGCTCCGGGCGCCGGCCGCCCTTGCGGAGAAGATCCGCCGGCTCGTATCGGAGTTCCGAGGCGAGGTGGTGGACGGCATCGGAACGCCGCCGGCATGACGGACGCGTCCCAGGCCCCCTCCCCGCCGGCGCTTTTTTCGTGAAAGATGTTGAATTCCTCGATGGATGCTCTAAAATAGATGATATATTTCAAAAAGAACGGACGGGTCGTTCGGGATTTGCTCCCGTCGGCCTGGAAGCCCGTCGGTTAACGCCACAAAGGAGGTTCTGCCATGACGGATTTTGAACGCGCTCTGGAGATCGGGCGCCCCCCCAACGTCAAGAAGATATTTCCCCATTCGAAAGCACTGCTCGTCTCCGGCAAGTACATCGACCTGGCCATGACCCGGAAGGGCCGCGCCATCTGCATGGCGGCCAACGGCCGCAACCATTTCGTCATCCGGGGCGCCCTGGCCGCAGCCCAGCGCGCCAACAGCGCGCTGATCATCGAGATCGCCCGGTCCGAAGGCGGGGCGGCCGCCTACTGCGGGGTCAATTTCTGGAACATCGCCCGCCAGGTCGATGCCGTCTGCAACGAGCTCGGGATCACCATCCCCGTCGCCGTCCATGCCGACCACTACGGCATCAAGAAGCCCGGTGACGTCGCGCCGGCCAAGACCGAAATTCCCTCCCTCTTTGACGCCGGCATCACCTCCATCGCCATCGACGCCTCCCATATGCCGGATGACGAGAACCTGCTGGCCAGCATCGACATCATCCAGAGCGTCGTGCCGTCCTGGGCCGGACTCGAGACCGAAGTCGGCGAAATCAAGGGAAAAGAGGGACTGTCCACCGTGGACGAGGCACTCTTTCTCATCCAGGGGCTAAACGCCCACGACATCTTCCCCAACTGGATCGCCCTCAACAACGGCACCACCCACGGCATCCAGGCCAGCGACCAGGGAATCCAGGTGGAGCTGACGGCCGATATCCATGCCGCATTAGCGCCCTACCGGGTGTCGGGCGCCCAGCATGGCACCTCGGGCAACGACTCCGAAAGGCTCCGGGAAATCGCCCAGAAAACCCGGACCACCAAGGCCAACGTGGCCACGGCCCTCCAGATGATATCCTGGGGCATTGAGGTGAACGACTACGGCAACGCCATCCTGGATGCCGACGGCAATTTCATCAAGGTCAAGGGCGAAGGGGTCACCGAGGAGATGTGGGAGGCCATGGTCGCCCATGCCGCAGCCCAGGACTGGAAGGGCGGCAACTTCAAGAAGCTGAACCTGCCCTTTGAAAACCGGCTCCTGGGACAGCCGCGGGAGGTTCGGGAACGGATGGCCCGGCGGGTGGAAGACTTTGCCTACAACATGATGACCAGCGTCTTCAACGCCACGGATACGGCGGACATCGTCATCGAGGCGATCCTGGCGGCCGACAGCCACGACCCCGGCCCCAAGGCCGAACGGATCGAAGCCCCCGCCGACTGGACCCCGGAACAGATTCGGGAGCGGGGCGCATCGCTGGGCGGCGACAAGGGCCCCAAGGGAGATTTCGACGATTAACGGCATCCTTGAAAAGAAATACTGCCCGGCCTGCCGCCACCCCCTCGTCCGGAAGGCGTGGGAGGGGCGGGAGCGCCTCTTCTGCACCCGCTTCAACGCCCCGCTCTACGAAAACCCCATCCCGGCCGCCTGCGTCATCGTCGTCGACCCCGGCGGCCGGCTGCTTCTGGTCAAGCGCAGCGTCGAACCCAAACGGGGGTTCTGGTGCCTGCCCGGCGGATATATGGAGCTGGGAGAGACGCCCGAAGAAACGGCCCTTCGGG
>CAJXSB010000349.1 GCA_913060435.1 uncultured Desulfococcus sp. | reverse complement strand
CGCCCATCGAGGAGTGCGAAAAGCGGGACCGAAAGGGAATGTATGCCAAGGCCCGGGCGGGACTCATCAAGGGATTCACCGGCGTTGACGACCCCTACGAGGTTCCGCAGGCGCCTGAACTGAGCATCGACACCTCCCACATGACCCCCAACGAGGCGGTCAAGGAAGTCCTGCTTTTCCTGGGCGAAAAAGGGTATATCTGATCATTCCGCCGATGACGCACGCATCGGAAAATTTCAAACATCCATTGAAGGTTGCACCATGATACATCCAGTGATACTTGCAGGCGGATCGGGTACACGGCTGTGGCCCCTTTCGCGGGAGCTCTACCCCAAACAGCTGATAGCGCTGGTGACGAAAAACACGATGCTCCAGGATACCCTGCTGCGTCTTTCGGGCATCGACGGCATGGCGGCGCCCATTGTGATCTGCAATGAAAACCACCGATTCATGGTTGCGGAGCAGCTGAGGGCCATCGGCCTGCCGCAAGCCGACATCATCCTGGAGCCGGTCGGCAGGAACACGGCCCCGGCGGTGGCCGTCGCGGCGCTCAAGGCGGTGTCCGGCGGCGCGGACCCCCTCCTGCTGATCCTGCCGGCCGACCATTACATCCGGGATACGGCCGCATTCCGCGAGGCCCTTCTCACCGGGATCACTTTCGCCAGGCGGGGAAGCCTCATCACCTTCGGCATCGTCCCGGAGGGCCCCGAGACCGGGTATGGCTATATCAAGAAGGGCCGGCCGCTGACGAACCCCGACTCCGGCGGGGAATCCGGCGCCGTTGCCATCGATCAGTTCGTGGAAAAGCCCGACCACGACACTGCGGTCGCCTATGTGGACTCAGGGGATTACTGCTGGAACAGCGGGATGTTCCTGTTCCGGGCCCGGACCCTCATCGAAGAGATGACCATCTGGGTTCCCGACATGGTGGCCGCCTGCCGGGACGCGCTGGCGCGCGGCAGGGAGGACCTCGATTTCTTCCGCCTCGACCGCGCAGCGTTCGAGGCGTGTCCGAGCGACTCCATCGACTATGCCGTCATGGAAAGAACCGCAAATGGGGCCATGGTACCCCTCCAGGCCGGATGGAGCGACCTGGGCTCCTGGGAGGCACTCTGGCAGGCCGGTGAAAAGGACGCCGAAAACAATGTGGTCCATGGCGACGTGCTGCTCCACGACGTCAGCCATTCCTACCTTCGGGCCGACACCCGCCTCCTGGCAGCCGTCGGGCTGAAGGACCATATCGTCGTGGAAACCGCCGATGCGGTCCTCATCTCCCCCCGCAGCGAGGTCCAGGACGTCAAGATGCTCGTCAACAAGCTCAAGGCGACAAAGCGGAGCGAAACCGCCACCCACAAGATTTCCTACAAGCCCTGGGGCACCACCGAAAACCTGGTGGCCTCCGAGCGGTTTCAGGTCAACCTGCTCACGGTGAAGGCCGGCGCCGTGCTCTCTCTCCAGCAGCACTTCAACCGGGCAGAGCACTGGATCGTGGTCCGGGGCACCGCCATGGTCGTCCGCGGCAAGGAGGAGACGGTGCTTAAGGAGAACAGCTCCACCTATATCCCCCACGGCGTGGCGCACCGCCTGAGCAACCCCGGCAAGATCCCCCTGGAGGTTATCGAGGTCCAATCCGGGGATTATCTGGGTGAAAACGACATCATCCGCCTCGAGGATCCCTATGGGGAGGCGCCTGCTTCACCCTGAATAGCCCTGAATCATCCCGAATCATCCTGAATCATATTGACCAGCCCCTCGAAAAGATCGTCAAAGATCCCGACCGCAGCCGACAGCTGCTCCCGAGAGGAGAAGGCCGATGCCAGCTCCCGGAAGATGACCCGATACCGGGTTCCGATCTCATCCCCCTCTCCGACCTCCAGGGGGGGCTTTGGGTATTTCCGGTCCTCGAAAAAATAATTGCCGAATCTTTCGGGAACGGCTCGGTGCGGCCAGGAGCGGCGAATGTCGATCAGCCGGCGGATCAGGGCCTCCCGCTCGCCGTGCCCCAGGATGTCCCTGGAAAGGATGGCGCGGCCCAGCCGATCTTCGAGTTCCTGAAAAAATGCCTCGACCAGGGCGGTCTCGGTGATGATGAGCCCGTAGGCGTACCAGTCATCCGCCACCGCCCGGAGGATACGCTTGTAGTCCGGCTTCAGGCATTTGCAGGAGGAGCAGAAATAGGTGCGGCAGGCCAGGCCACCGTAATAGCTGATGCCGCGAAAGTCGACCCCGTCATTGCCGTCTGCGAAGGGATGGAGAAGACACCCCACCCGGGATTTTTCCCGGCCAATCATGCCAATATAGGGGCAGTGATGAAATTCGGGATAGGGCCTGGTCTGGGATTCGCGCGCCCGGATCTCCGCTGCAAAGCCGAGAATCGCATCCAGCTCCCTGGGGATGACGGAAAAGCGGCGGGTGCGGCGCCACAGCATTGCCGTCAGCGAATCGCGGTCCGATTCGGCAGTGTTGTACAGACCGCAGCAGGCGCCGCAGGAAACCGCTTTGCCCACCTGGCAGAGGTACACTCCCCCGGGAGCTGCGGCATCAAGGTCTTTCAGGTCCACGCTGTCCCTCCTTTCCGTGCCAGCCCCGGCCGACCCTTTCATGAGGCTTCCGTCACCAGCGTCGTCCATCCCCATTCCCCCGGAATTCAAAGCCCCCCGGAAAAAATTCCGAGGGGCGATAAGGTTGATTCAGATGGAGGTATAAAAGGCATTACCGAATCAAACCATACTGAAGATAACCTCTTTTTGGTTGGACGCAACCATCCGCGGGCCTTCCCGCCCCGCCCCCCCTGCCGGATGATCTCAAATATTGAATAAAATAGGTATTTATACCTATAGACAGCGCACTTTTTTTTATATAATTAGACAAACAACCATTACCGGGAATCCTCAAAATGGAGCGGCCCCATGGATATTGCCATCAGCGCAGCCTTGAATGCGATCCCGGAAGTCATCAGCATCCAGGACCTGGACCATAATGTCGAGCGCATCAATCATGCCGGGGCGGACTTCTTCTCCATATCCGCGGATGATGCCCCAGGAAAGAAATGCTACGAAATCGCCGGAAGGGATGCCCCCTGCCGGAACTGCCCCGCAGCCGAAGTGCACCGGACCCACCGGGCCGCCCGCGTCGAAAAATACCTGGCGGATCGCGATATCTGGATGGATGCCCGGGCTTACCCCGTATTCGATGACACCGGCCGGATGGTGCACATCATCGAGCACCTTCGGGATTTCTCCCACGAAAAACCCGCTGAAGGAATCTCGAAGGCACGTGAAGACGAATGGCACGGCATGCAGCGCCAGCTCCTTCACCCCCGAAAATTAGCGTCCGTAGGCACCCTTGCCGGGGGTTTCGCTCATGAATTCAACAACCTGATGATGGCGGTCCAGGGCCATATTTCACTGATGCTGATGGATATCGACGCCGCACATCCGCATCACCCCCACCTGAGGGGCATCGAGAAATGCCTCGACAGCGCCAAAGACCTGACCAGGCAGCTTATCGGCGTCCGTCGGGAAGGAGGATCCGCGTTCCAGCCGACCCGTTTGAACGACGTCTTCGACCGGTGCGCCCATATCTTTGGACGCAACCGGTAGGAGATCCGCATCCTCCGGAAATAGGAAAAGCATCTATCTGCCTGCTCTGGCGCCGGCGGCGTTCGGCACGGCGCCTTTCCCACATTAGCTTCCCAGCCGTCGTCTCGCCGGCCGCGCCGGCTCCGCTGCAGGCTCGGTCCGCATATCGATCACCGTTTTTTCCTGGCCGTCCGTCGCTTCCCTTCCCGCCGTGGGGATATCGTCGCTTGGGCGCCCCCGCAGGTCCTCGACGATCATATAGAGGGCGGGCACCAGGACCAGGGTGATCCCCGTGGCAAAGAGCACCCCGAAACCGAGGGAGATGGCCATGGGGATGAGAAACCTTGCCTGGCGGGAGGTCTCGAAGATCATGGGCATCAAGCCGCAGAAGGTGGTGAGGGTGGTGAGAATGATCGGGCGAAACCGGTGGAGGCCGGCCCCGAGGATGGCGTCATGGCTGGACATGCCGCTTTTCCGCTTCCGGTTGGCAAAATCGACGAGGACGAGGGAATCGTTGACCACGACGCCGGAAAGGGCCACGATGCCGAACATGCTCAGGATGCTCAGACTGTACCCCATGATCAGGTGCCCCAGGACCGCCCCGACGATACCGAAGGGAATGGCAAACATGATGACCACGGGCTGGATATAGCTGTTCAGGGGAATGGCAAGCATGGCAAAGATGATCAGGAGGGCCGCCAGCATCCCCTTCATGAGGCTCTGCAAGCTCTTTCGCTGGTCTGCCTGCCGGCCCTCGAAGCTGTAGAGAAGACCGGAATAGTTCTCCTGAAGCGACGGAAGGATTTCGGACCGAAGGGACTGGGCCACCTGGCCGGCAGCGCTCCGAGGCCGGACATCGGCCGTCGCCGTGACGATTCTGCGGCCGTCCCGACGGCGGATGTCGGTATAGGCCCGCCCCACCGACAGGGTGACCGCCGCCTGGAGCGGGATCTCCCCGCCGGACGGCGTCCGAAGGATCATCCCCTCCAGGCTTCCCTCGGATTCCCGCTCGGACCGGGGCAGGCGGACCATCACCTTGACCTCGTTCCGGCCCCGCTGCTGACGGAGGGCCTCGGCGCCGTAGTAGGCGTGACGGAGCTGTCGCGCCACCTCTGCCGAGCGAAGGTTGAGGCTCCGCGCCTCGGGCCGGATCTGGAAATCGATCTGCCGCTTGCCGGGGGAGAACCCGTCGTCG
>CAJXSB010000348.1 GCA_913060435.1 uncultured Desulfococcus sp. | reverse complement strand
CTTCGCCGAAATCGCCCGGTCCGTCGGCGCCTATCTGATGGTGGACATGGCCCATATCGCCGGGCTGGTGGCCGCCGGCCTTCACCCGTCGCCGGTCCCCCACGCGGATGCGGTCACCTCGACCACCCACAAAACCCTGCGCGGTCCCCGGGGCGGACTGATCCTGGCGCGGGAGGCCCACGCCAAAAAGATTGCCAGCCAGATTTTCCCCGGCATCCAGGGCGGGCCGCTCATGCACATCATCGCGGCCAAGGCCGTGGCATTCAAAGAGGCCCAGACCAGCGCATTCAGGGCCTACCAGGAGGATGTCGTGCGGAACGCCGCCCGAATGGCCGAGCGGCTCATGGAAAACGGTGTTTCCCTGGTCTCCGGCGGCACGGACAACCATATGATGCTGGCCGACCTCACCCGCTTCGACATCACCGGCAAGGACGCCGAGCATGCGCTGGAGCAGGCCGGCATCACCTTGAACAAGAATGCCATCCCCTTTGAAACCCGGAGTCCGCTGGTCACCAGCGGCGTCCGGATCGGCACGCCGGCGGTCACCTCACGCGGCATGAAAACCGACGAAATGACGACCATCGCCGACCTCATCACCGATGTACTCAAGTCTCCCGAGGATCCCGCTGTCATCGCCCGTGTCCGCGCTTCGGTGAACGACCTCTGCCGGCGGTTTCCCATCTATCCGGCAGATGCAATGCCGGAAGACGGCAGGTCCTGACGTGAACCCGCCCCTCCCCGAAAGGCCCTCGTGGACCACCTATTTCATGGACATCACCGCCCTGGTGGCCAAACGGTCGACCTGCATGCGGCGGGCGGTCGGGGCGGTGATCGTCAAGGACAAGCGTATCCTCTCCACCGGCTACAACGGCGCGCCCAGCGGCATCACCCACTGCCGGGAAACCGGGTGCCTGAGGGCCCAGCTCAAGGTGCCCTCCGGCGAGCGCCACGAGCTGTGCCGCGGGATACATGCGGAGCAGAACGCCATCATCCAGGCGGCCTACCACGGCGTCTCGATCCGGAAAGCCACCCTGTTCTGCACCCATATGCCCTGCTCGATCTGCGCGAAGATGATCATCAACGCCGGCATCAGCAGAATCTATTATCTCTCCGGGTATGCCGACGACATGTCCCTGTCCATGTTCGAGGAGAGCGGAATCGAGATATTTCAAATCGAGGATGCACCCTGGGAATAGCGCGGTGAATGCGGCGCCGTGGCCCGACGGCGGCGTGGATTCGGCGGCGCTTCGAGGATGATGCCATGAAATGCCCGTACTGCGGTGAAATCGACAACAAGGTGATCGACTCCCGGCTTGGGAAGGACGGCAACGTCATCCGGAGGCGGCGGGAATGCATCGCCTGCGGCAGACGCTTTACCACCTATGAACAGATCGAGGACATCCCGATCATGGTCATCAAAAAGGACGGACGTCGGGAGATCTTCAGCCGTGACAAGGTCCGTTCGGGGATCCAGCGGGCTTGTGAAAAGCGGCAGGTCAGCATGGACGTCATCGAGGAGATCCTCGACGACCTGGAGCGGGACATGCGGGAGAGCGACCAGAAGGAGATCCCCTCTCAAACCATTGGCGAAAAGATCATGACCCGGCTGCATGGACTCGACGATGTCGCCTACGTGCGCTTCGCTTCGGTCTACCGGGAATTCAAGGATGTCAGCGACTTCGTTTCGGAATTGCGGAAACTCCAGGAAAAAACGACCCCCGAGAGCAGGGACGAGGCAGAAGATGAATGACGCGGAGTACATGAAAATGGCCCTCGAACTGGCCCGGCGGGGCTGGGGATACACCTCGCCGAACCCCATGGTCGGTGCGGTGGTGGTCAGGGACGGCGCAGTCGTCGGCAAAGGCTGGCATGCGGTGGTGGGGGGGGCCCACGCCGAGGTCAACGCCATTGATGACGCCGGCGACCGGGCCCGCGGCGCCGACCTCTACGTAACCCTGGAGCCCTGCAACCACACCGGCCGGACGCCGCCGTGCACGGAAAAAATCCTTTCGGCGGGCATCCGGCGGGTATTCGTGGCCATGGACGACCCAAACCCGCTGGTGGCCGGGGGCGGCAGCGATTACCTCCGCTCCCGCGGAATCCCCGTCGTCACCGGCATCCTTGAGGCAGATGCCCTTCGGCTCAATGAGGTTTTTGTCAAGTACGCCTCGACCCGGCAGCCCTTCGTGGTGCTGAAATGCGCCGCCACCCTCGACGGGCGTGTCGCCACCCGGACCGGCGACGCCCGTTGGGTCACCGGCGAGGCGTCGCGGGCCCATGTTCATCACCTGCGCCATGGGCTGGACGGCATCCTGGTCGGGATCGGGACGGTCCTGGCCGACGATCCAAGCCTGACCACACGCCTCGAGGACGGCAACGGTCTCGACCCGACCCGGATCATTCTGGACAGCCGCCTTTCCATCCCCGAAGACGCCAAGGTGCTAAACGTCGCCTCCAATGCCGGGGCTCTCATCGCGACCGGGGAATCGGCTTCGGCCGAAAAGGCACGACGCCTGGAACAGAAGGGGGCCAGGGTGCTCCGCATCCCCCAGTTTCCAGACGGCGGACTCGACCTGGGCGCCCTCATGCAGCGGCTGGGCGAAGCGGGAATCTCCAGCGTCCTGGTCGAGGGGGGCAGCCGGGTAATGGCATCGGCGCTCAAAGCGGGAATCGCCGACAAGATCATGTTCTTCTACGCCCCGAAAATCCTCGGGGGCGACGACGGATTCCCGATCTGCCGGGGCGAAGCGCCTTCCCTGATGCGGGACTGCACGCCCGTCCGGGATGTGGCAGTGCACCGGTTCGGGGAAGATGTGATGATCGAGGGCTACCTTGCCGGCGGTCGGAGAACCGGAGATTCGGACGGGACATAACGATGTTTACTGGTATCATAGAAGGACTGGGAACCATCCGGGGCATTCAGCCGGTCGGTGAAGGCTGCAAGCTGGCCATCGACGCCGATTTCGCCATTTCGGGGACCAAGCTCGGAGACAGCATCGCCGTTAACGGCGCCTGCCTCACGGCAGTGGCCCTGGACGACCGCAGCTTCACCGTTGATGTCTCCCCCGAAACCCTGGCCAAGACCACCTTCGGTCGTGCCCGGGTCGGCGACCGGGTCAACCTCGAGCGGGCGCTCCGGCTCTCGGACCGCCTCGACGGCCACCTCGTTTCCGGCCACATCGACGGCATGGGGCGGCTTTCCGACCGGAAGCAGCGCAGCAATGCCATCATCATCGCCTTCCGCGTCCCGCCGGATCTGGCCCGATACATGATCCCCAAGGGTTCCGTCGCCGTGGACGGCGTCAGTCTGACCATCAACGCTTGTTCGGCCAACGGCTTTGAGGTGAGCATCATCCCCTACACCGCGAAACTGACCACGGTGGGCATGAAGCCGGTTGGGGAGGCCGTCAACATCGAAACCGACATGATCGGCAAATACGTCGAACGTTTTGTCACCGCCGGCCGGAGTGACGCCGATGGGCGCCCCGGCGACGGCGGCGTCGACATGGCGCTTCTGGGCAAGTACGGCTTTCTGTAAACCCCTCTGCGGAGGCAGCACCATCCGCCGGGAACCGCTTCCCGGCGGGGGAATAACCACAGCACAAGCATCAAAGGAGTTAGGGAAGAACCATGCCGCATATATCTATCGAACAGGCAATCCAGGATATCAAAGAAGGCCGGATGGTGATCCTCGTGGATGACGAGGACCGCGAAAACGAGGGGGACCTCACCATGGCGGCTGAAAAGGTAACCCCTGAAGCCATCAACTTCATGGCCAAATACGGCAGGGGGCTGATCTGCCTGTCGCTTACCGGGGAGAAGGTCGACCAGCTCAAGCTGCCCATGATGGTGCAGAACAACACCTCCCAGTTCGAAACCGGCTTCACCGTCTCCATCGAGGCCAAGCGGGGGGTCACCACGGGCATCTCCGCTGCGGACCGCGCGACCACGATCCTGACGGCGGTTTCGGACGACTGCAGGCCGGAGGATCTGGCCCGGCCGGGGCACATCTTTCCCCTGAGAGCCCGGAACGGGGGTGTGATGGTGCGCGTCGGCCAGACCGAGGGTTCGGTCGATCTGGCCCGCCTGGCCGGACTGAAGCCGGCGGGGGTCATCTGCGAAATCATGGATGAAGACGGGACCATGGCCCGGATGCCGCGGCTCGATGAATTCAGCGAAGAGCACGGCATCGGGATCTGCACCGTCGCGGACCTGGTCGCCTACCTCCTCCGCAACGAAACCTTTGTCCGCCGAGCAGCCGACACGGCCATTCCGACCCGCTTCGGCGGGGAGTTCAGGATCATCGCATACGAGAACGATATGGACAACCTCACCCATATCGCGCTGGTCAAGGGGGAGATCGATCCGGAAAAGCCGGTGCTGGTCCGGGTCCATTCGGAATGTATGACCGGCGACATCTTCGGGTCCCTCCGGTGCGACTGCAGCGACCAGCTGCACAAGGCCATGGAGATGATCAACCACGAAGGCTCCGGGGTGCTCCTCTACCTGCGCCAGGAGGGGCGCGGCATCGGGCTTGTCAACAAGCTGAAGGCCTACGAGCTGCAGATCACCCACGGCCTCGACACTGTCGAGGCGAACCTGGAGCTCGGCTTCAAGGACGACCTCCGGGACTACGGCATCGGTGCGCAGATGCTCCGGGACCTGGGCGTCCGAAAAATGCGGCTCATGACCAACAACCCGAAAAAAATGGTCGGTCTCCAGGGCTACGGCCTCAGCGTCGTTGAGCAGGTTTCCATCGAGATCCCGCCCACGGACTTCGACCGGTGCTACCTGGAG
>CAJXSB010000347.1 GCA_913060435.1 uncultured Desulfococcus sp. | reverse complement strand
CAATGGCGACGCGCTGGGTCTCACCGCCGGAGAGGCCGGCCCCCGGGGCATCCCTCAGGTGGCGCATCCCCACCCGGTCGAGACTCTCTTCCACCACCCGGGCCCGCTCGGCCGCAGGCACCTTTCGGACCTTGAGGCCGAACTCGACATTTTTATACACCGTCGTGGAAAACATGATGGGGTGCTGATTCACCAGAACCACTTCCCGGCGCAGCGGCTGAAGACGCCTCTCGGAAAACTCGACGGGCCGACCTTCGTAGAACAGCGCACCTGTCGTCGGCCGGGACAGAAACGCGAGGATGGAAAGCAGGGTCGTCTTGCCCGACCCATTGGGTCCGAGCAGCCCGTAGATTTTCCCGCGCGCCAGCGACAGCCGGGGGATGTTCAGGACGGTCCGGCCGTCAAAGACCTGGGTCAGGTTTCGCACCGAATAGAGCATCAGTTCGACGGCGCCCTTCCCTGGAAATAATTGAGCAGGACATTGATCAGGAGGCTGATGGTCATCAGGATGATCCCCAGCGCCACGGCCAGCACAAACTCCCCCTTGTCGTACTCCAGCGCCATGGCGGTGGTCATCGTCCGGGTGAACCCCCTGGCATTGCCTCCCAGCATCATGCTGATCCCGATTTCCGAGATCACCCGGCCGAAACCGCCGACCACCGCCGAAACAATTCCGAAACGAGCCTCGAGGAGCAGGACGCCCAGGGTCTGGACCCGGTCGGCCCCCAGGGTCATGGCCGTCATCCGGTACCGCGCGTCGATCCGGCTGATGGCGGAGATGGTAAATGTGGTCACGATCGGTATGATGAGGAAAATCTGGCCAATGACGATGGCCCGCTGGGTATAGAGCAACCCCAGAACCCCCAGAACGCCTTTTCTGGAGATCAGGGCATAGACGAACAGACCGATGACCACCGTCGGCAGCGCCAGCAGGGTGTTCAGCAGGGTGATCACGGCACGTTTGCCCCGGAATCGGGAAACCGCAATAAAAACGCCCAGGGGAATCCCCACGACGGCGGCGATGAGGGTGGAGGAGAAGCTCACCTTGAGGGAAACGCCCACGATGTTGAGAAGCTCCGGATCCAGCCGCTGCATCATCATCAGCGCCGAGAGCAGGCTGTCGAAAATAAAATCCATGGGACCGCGGGTACCAGCAGCAATGAAAAGCCGGAGCCGAACAGTACGGCCCCGGCTGGGTAGACATTTTCAGTTCCGGCTATTTGGCATTGGGGATAGCGTCGGGAAAGAAGAGCGGCTTCCCCATCAGCCGATAGTTGGCAATGAGGGACTGGCCTTTGGGCGATACCAGCCATTCCGCGAAGGCCTTGGCCAGGTCATGCTGGATCGGCGGGTTGGCGTCGGCAAACTTCTCGGGATTGACGGGAATCACGCCGTAAGGATTGTAAAGCGCCTTGTCCCCTTCGCAGAGGACCTCCAGCCCCAGCCCTTGGTCGCGCCCCAGCTTATACTTGATATAGGTGCCCCGGTCCGCCAGCGTATAGGCCTGCTTCTCATCGGTGAATACGATGGTCTTGCCCATGCCCTGGCCGATGGACATGTACCATTTCCCCAGACCTTCGGGGTGGGTAAAGCGGACTTCCCTTGCCTTTCCTTTCTTCACGATCTCCCGGGTCACCGTTTTCATGGGCAGCCCCGTCGCCTTCCAGAGCGCCTGCTCCTTGGTGTGGGTGCCGCTGTCGTCCCCTCTCGAGACGAACATGGCCTTGGCCGTGGCAATCCTCTTGAAAGCGGCGACGGCATCCGTCATCCCCTGGATCCCGGCCGGATCGGACTTTGGACCGAGGATGACGAAATCATTGTGCATGACGGGGTAGCGCTTGGTGCCGTAGCCATCCGCCACGAACTGCTTCTCGCGGTCGATGGCATGGACAAAGATGACATCCACGTTGCCGTCCATGCCGTCCCGTATGGCCGCGCCAGTTCCCTTTGCAATGACCTTCACCTCGATGCCCGTATCCTCCTGAAGCTCGGGGAGGAGCACATCCAACAGCCCCGACGCCTGGGTGCTGGTGGTGGTCGACATCTTGATCACCTTGTCCGCGGCATCGCCGTTCGAAATGGCCACCAGGCACATCAAACAAGCGAGCCACCCGCCTAACAGCGCTTTTTTCATCTTTTCGTTCCTTTCGCTGGAAGCTTGTTGATTCTTGGATTGAACAGTTGGTTGCGCCTATCTATAGCACATATCTTTCCAGCTTCATAGCGATTAGGAAATGAAAAAACCGAAAATCACCTAAAAAAACCCCAAAAAACGGCTATTCGTATTCATTTGTCCAGGAGTTCCTGGAACATGATCCCGACGCCGGCATCATCCATGCGCACCACGACCCCACGAATCCGAAGGATCTCCGGTCCCCGCAGGAGCGGCATCCTGAGGATGACCGAATTGCCCATCGCCACGCCGGCGCTGGTCTCGAGGTAGGCCCCCGAACGGCTGATATTTCGCACGAAATCGACATAGATCCGGGATGCCACCTGGTATTCGATCATCATGGTGCAGACGATGCGCTCGTGCCGCCGACGCTCCGGCCGGCGGTCGCCCGCCGGCAGCGCTCTCCGGACATCCGAGGGCCACTGGTTGACGAGACGGGGCAGCCGCGCCCCGGCGGGCGGCGCGCCGCTCTTTAACGCCGCGCCGGCGCCGTCCGATGGCACGAGGCCAGGGGAGGCGGAAGGCCCCTTCGGCTGCGGGGGCCGCCTGTCGTCGGCCACCCACTGGTTGATGAGACGGGGCAGCCGTGGAGAGAGCTTCCCCTTGAACCGGGGGTCCCTTCCGAACAGCTCCTTTTTCAACTTGGCGTACGTCACGCCGTCTATCTCAAAAGGCAAAGTGTCAATCATCTCCTTCCCCTCATGGTTGGTCGGTCGGCGCCGGTCTATATCAATTTCAAGTGCCTGGCCTGGGCGACAAGCTGACGGGCCAGCCGCAGCGTCGCCTGGTCCACCATTCGCCCCTCGACCGCCACAGCGCCGCGGCCGTGGCTTTCGTCGCCGTCAAAGGCCGAAAGAACCTTAACCGCCAGCTCAACGTCCGAAGGCGACGGCGTAAAGACCTCGTTAATCCCGTCAATCTGTCCCGGATGGATCGCCCACTTGCCGTCACAGCCGATGGCGCAGGCCATGGCTGCCGAACGGATCAGCCCGTCTGCATCCTTGAAATTCCCGAAGGGAGCATCGATGGCCATCAGCCCGTGGGCCTTGGCCGCCATGACCATGCGGCTCAGGGCAAAATGCCAGCGATGGCCCGGATACAGCGCCTCCTCTTTTTCCCCGTGGCCGGATATCGATACCAGCCTTGCACCCACCGAGGCCGAATAGTCGGCAATCCCGAAAACAAGGCTGACCAGGCGCCGGCTGGCGCCGGCGATCTCGGTGACATTTTCCATTCCCCGGGCGGTCTCAATCGAAGCCTCGATCCCGATGGCCCTGGAAAATCCGCGGGCCATCTCGATACCGTCCATCATCCGGTCGACGAAATGGATGTCCCCGGCGCTGTTCACCTTGGGGACGACCACTGCGTCGATTCGGTCTCCGGCGCCCTCCAGAACGGACACCAGATCCTGGTAGGCATAGGGGGTATCCAGGCTGTTGACGCGGACCGTCACGACCCGTTCCCCCCAGTCCAAACTCCCGAGCGACTGGATGACCTGGGAGCGGGCGGCTTCCTTTTCCGTGACGGGAACACTGTCCTCAAGATCGAGCATCACCACGTCGGCGGCACTCTGCCCGGCCTTGAGATGCATTTTTTCAACGTGCCCGGGAACGGATAAAATGGAGCGTCTCGGCATCATGGGTAGTTCACCTCCCTCGGGCATGGCAGGGCTTCACCTGCGCCCTCCCCCCTGCAGCGCGAGGGCCGCAGGGAGATCGAATCATTGATTCCTTGTATGGCATGGAAATGGTGCATCTGCACTTCAGATATCTTTAAATTACAGGCAGGTATGTGTCAAGGAAGGCTTGAGACAAAAAAGGCCGACACACCGATGAAGCATGCCGGCCTCCAGATCGGGAGAGGACGCGGCGTCCGTCGCTCACAGCGCGGCGCCGAACCCCCTGCCCTCCACTGCTATGCGGACTCGGCCGCTCCCTTGAGGCTGCCGACGGGCTCCGGCCGAGGGCTCAGCCACGGCTTGCCGACCGGCAGGACGTCCTTGCCGAACACCTGGAGAAAGATCACATGGGCCATCATGTACCAGGCGGAGAGGGCACAGACAATCAGGTCAATGGCGGTGATGGTCAAAAGGCCTTTCATACCGGCCAGAAAGACCAGATCCAGACCGATGAAACCGAGCACCAGTGTCGTGAAGGTAAAGGCCATCATCCCATGCACCCGGAGGGATGCCACCCACATGATCATCGTGTACAGCGTAAAGCCAAGGAGGAAGAATCCGATATCTTTCGCCGTAATCTGAAGATGTTTTCCAACAGCGGCAACACCGGCACCCTGCAGATCCAGTACCAGCCAGATCAATCCCAGGGCCAGCCAGAATGCCCCGTAGACCACAAAAGCGCTGTAGCCGAAATTATTGCCGCATTTGAATTCCTGAAATCCCGCTATCAGCTGTGCACCGCCCCCGAGCATCATCGCGGTGCAAAAAACGATACCGGTGCCGCACCAGCCGAGGTTGTGGAACTGAAGCAACAACGTCGTCATACCAAAACCTGCCAAACCAACGACTGCCGGATTTCCTTGCCCTTGTCCTGCCATGAAACGATCCTCCTTGAGATGATGTTGAACATTCGCCGGGAAGTCCTCCCCAACGACAAAAATGGAAAAAAAAAGCCACCATCA
>CAJXSB010000346.1 GCA_913060435.1 uncultured Desulfococcus sp. | reverse complement strand
GGCCACCCGTCGCATCCGGGATCTGGAAGCAGAACGGCAGTCCGGGAAAGCGGCGCCCCGGCCGCCGGTGCCGATCATCGCCATGACGGCCCATGCCATGCGGGGGGACCGTGAAAAAAGCCTGGCCGCGGGCATGAACGACCACGTCACCAAGCCCATCGACCCGGAGACCCTGCTGGCGGCAATGGTCAAGTGGATTCCGGCGGGAGACCGCAAGGAGCCGGCGGCACCCGAAGCACCTCCTTCGCCGGAGCCGGCGGAGACCGGGATGGACGACATGCCCGGCATTTCGGCCCGGGACGGCCTGAAGCACACCGGGGGGAACCAAAAGCTGTACCGCCGCCTCCTGGCCAGGTTCCGTGAGACCCATGCAGATATGGCCGGAAAGATCCGGGCCGCGCTGGTGAACAACGACACCGAACTCGCCCTGCGCCTCGCCCACACCATGAAGGGCGTCTCCGGCAACATCGGCGCCCGGGACCTGCAGGCCGCCGCCGGCAGCCTGGAATCCGCGGTTCGGGAGGGGAATCCCGACGAGATCAGCACCCGGCGCGATGCAGTGGAAGCGGCCCTGGAAACCGTCCTTGCATCCCTATCCGCCTTCACCCCGGATTCGGAGCCGGCGGCGAAACCGCCTCCGGAGCAGCCGGCGGGCGACCTAGAGCGGCTCCGGGGGATGGTTGCCGCCTTGATGCCCCGCCTGAAAAAACGCCAGCCCCGCCCGAGCCGGGAAGGCGTGGCAGCGCTTCGCCGCTTTTCCTGGCCGGAGAGCGTCGCCGCCAGCGTCGTCGAACTGGCCCGGCTGGTCGACAGGTATCGATTCAAGGAGGCCCTGGCGGCGGCGGAGGCGCTCCTCTCGGCCATCGAAAATTCCGATGCCCCTTGACAAACCCGGGCGGTTCGATCTTATTCTGCAGGGGCGCCGCCGGAAAGGGGAAGGCGCCCGAAACCATCCACAGCCATCGAAGCCATGGCGCGCCGGACCTGCCGGCGACGCCGCGCAGGAACCCGTCGATCCGCCAATAGCCAGGATAGAGAGGATGCCGATGTGACTGCCGCCCGCGAAATCATTCGCCTCCGGAGAGGCCGTTTCAAGACGGTATGGCGGGCCATGGGGGTTGCGCTCATGATGGCGATGGCTCAACTCTGGGCTTTCCCCCCAGCCGCCTCCGGCGATGAGAAGGTCACACTCCAGCTCCGGTGGGACCATCAGTTTCAATTTGCCGGATACTACGCGGCCCTCTGGAAAGGGTACTACCAGCAGGCCGGCCTCGATGTCGAGATTCGTTCCGGCTTCCATCCGGACCAGACCAAGATCGACGCGATTGCAGCCGTCGCCGAAGGGCGCGCCCACTTCGGCATCGGGGCGGCGGACATCCTCACCGCCCAGGACCGGGGCCGTCCCCTGGTGATCCTGGCCTCGATTTTCCAGCAAAGTGCCGTGGCTTTCTATGCCCTGTCATCCACCGGCCTCACATCGCCCGTAGACCTCATGCGCCTTCGCGTCGGTCGAAAACTGGGGGATACGACCGATGTGGAGATGCAGGCCATGCTGCGGGCCGAAGGCCTCGACCCCGGGAGGGTGACGGTATACCCGGCCCGTCTGGGCGTACCGGACCTGCTGCGCGGGGAGATCGACGTCGTGGCGGACTACACCCTCTCGGCGAACTGGACCGCCCGGAGGCTCGGCCTCAACCTGGCCTCCCTCAAGCCCTCCTCCTACGGGATCGATTTCTACGGAGACAGCCTCTTCACCCGCAGGCAGGTGATCGAAGAACATCCGGACATGGTGGAGCGCTTTGTGGAAGCCTCCCTCAACGGCTGGCGCTATGCCATGAAGCACCCCCATGAAATGGCCGACCAGATTGCCTGGGAATACCAGCGCATCCTGCCGGTGGACGACTTCGCCGATTTCAACCGATTCCAGGCCCGTGAACTGCAGCACCTGATGCACTACCCTTATGTAGCGATCGGGCACACCAACCCCGAACGATGGCACGAGATGCTGGAGCACCTCTTTGCGGCAAAGGTGGTTTCCCGGGCGGATGTGGACATGGGCCGGCTCATTTTCGACCCCGTCCGGGAAAAGCATGAGCGGGCGGCGGTCCTGGTCAGGACAGCGGTCATCGCCGGCGCCGCACTTCTGGCCGTTATTTTTTTCGGATTTATCAGGATCATCCTGATCCGCCGCCAGCGGGAGGTGCTCCGGGACGCTGAAGAGCAGAGCCGGCTGCTCCTGGAGTCCGCGGGAGAAGGGATTTTCGGGGTGGACAACCGCGGCAGGACGGTCTTCATGAACCCCGCCGCAGAGCGGATGCTGGGGTTTTCGGCCGGTGAGCTCCTCGGACATCGCATTCACCAGAAGATCCATCACTCGACGGCCGACGGTGCGCCCTATCCCCTGGAGCAGTGTCCCATGGCTATGGCCTACACCCGGGGCGCAACCCGCCACGTCACCCGGGAAGTCCTCTGGCGAAGGGACGGCTCCTGCTTTCCGGCGGAGTACACCAGCACCCCCATCCGGAAGGACGATGCCGTCGTCGGCGCCGTCGTCACCTTCAGGGACCTCACGGAAATGACCGCCCTCACCCGCGACTTCGTGGCCCTCCTGGAGCACGCTTCCGACATGATCTACATCAAGGACCGGGCGCTCAAGGTCACCGCCGCCAGCCAGGCCTATGCGGAGCTCACCGGCCATAACCACTGGCGGGACCTTGCCGGGAAGACCGATGCGGAAATCCTCTCCCGGGAGGATGCGGAACGCAATGCCGCTGCCGAAAAGAAGGTGGTCGACCAGGGCGAGACCCTCAGGGGGTACGAGTGGCGATATGTAGACAAGCATGGCCAGCCGCGGTGGATGCTCTGCGACAAGCGCCCCATATACGGACAGGCGGGGGAGATCCTGGGCCTGATCGGTGTCGGCCGCGACATCACCGAGATCAAGCGAAAAGAGGCGGAGCTGCGGCGCGCCCGATCCATCGCCGACCAGGCCAACCAGGCCAAAAGCGATTTCCTGGCCAACATGAGCCACGAGATCCGCACCCCCATGAACGCCGTCATCGGCATGACCCACCTTGCCATGCAGACGGACCTCACCCCCAAGCAGCTCGACTACCTCAAGAAGATCCAGCTCTCCGCCAACGCCCTGCTCCGGATCATCAACGACATTCTCGATTTTTCCAAGATCGAAGCCGGCAGAATGGACATCGAACAGGTGCTTTTCTACCTGGAGGATGTCATCCACAACGCGGCCGGACTGGTCGCTGACAAGACCCGTGACAAAGGGCTGGAGCTGCTGATCGCCGTCTCGCCGGATGTCCCCCAGAGCCTCGTGGGGGACCCGCTCCGGCTGAGCCAGGTCCTGACAAACCTTCTCGGGAACGCCGTCAAGTTCACCCATGAGGGCGAGATCGTCATATCGGTGGACGTCGAGAAGAAGGCCAGCGATGCCGCAACCCTTCGGTTCGAGGTCCGGGACACCGGCATCGGCATGACTCCCGAACAGGCCGAGCACCTCTTTGAACCCTTCACCCAGGCCGACGCGTCGACGACCCGGAAATACGGCGGCACCGGCCTTGGCCTGACCATCAGCAAGCGCCTGATCCGGCTCATGGGCGGGGAGATCGAACTCGATTCGACCGTCGGCAAAGGATCGATCTTCCGCTTTACAGCCCGCTTCGGCCTCGGCGACGCCTCCCGTGAAAGACGCTTCCAGGCCGTTGGAGACCTCAAGGGGATGCACGTTCTGGTGGTGGATGACAGCCCCACCTCCCGGAGTATCCTGAAGACCTATCTCGGGGGCATGACCTTTGACGTGTCCACGGCCGATTCCGGGGAGGCGGCCCTGGTCATGCTCGAGCGCGCCCTGGCCGAAGGCCGCCCCTGCCGGCTGGTTCTCATGGACTGGAAGATGCCGGGAATGGACGGCCTCGAGGCCGCCCGGCGGATCAAGCAGACGATGCCCCTGACGGTGCGGCCGGTGGTCATCATGATCACGGCCTACGGCCGGGAAGAGATCCTCGGCCGGGCGGAGATCGACGAACTCGACGGCTTTCTCATGAAGCCGACCAACCCGTCGGTCCTGTTCAACACCATCATGGAGGTCTTCGGGAAGGAACCGCCCCAGCCCGCCGCCCGACCCGCCCGGGGCATCATCCCCCGCGACGACATCGATCGCATCCGGGGTGCACGGGTCCTCCTGGTGGAGGACAGCGACATCAATCGTCAGGTCGCCCTGGAGATGCTCGAGCAGATGGGGCTCACCGTTTCCACCGCCGTCAATGGCAGCGCCGCCCTTGACGCCCTCCGGCGGGAGCAATACGATCTGGTGCTGATGGACATCCAGATGCCGGTGATGGACGGACTCGAAGCCACCCGACGCATCCGGGCATCGGGGAAAAATGCGTCTTCCGGGGACGGGACCCCGTCCTCCGTCCCCATCGTGGCCATGACGGCCCACGCCATGAGTGGTGACCGGGAGAAAAGCCTTGGCGCTGGCATGGACGACCATATCACCAAGCCCATAGACCCCGAGGCCCTGTTCGCGACGCTCCTCAAATGGATCCTTCCGGAAGCGACCGTCGCCTCCCAGAAACGCCTTTCCGGGGCGCCCGCGAACATCCGGACCGACGCGCCGGTCGCCGCCGGGAGCCTGGCCCCGATGCCGGGCATCGAAACTGCCGAAGGCCTGGGCCGGGTGGGGGGAAACGAGCGCCTCTACCGGAAGCTGCTGAAACAGTTTTATCGGGAATACGGCTCCTTCGCCGGGAAGATTGCCACACGCCTGGCATCGGAGGAGGTCGACGCTTTCCGGCAGCGGCTCCACGCGCTCAAGG
>CAJXSB010000345.1 GCA_913060435.1 uncultured Desulfococcus sp. | reverse complement strand
CGCCCTTGGTGCCCATGTAGGCCGCACTCATCAGGGGGTCGGAGGCTACATTGAGCCCCACCTGCTTCATGCTCACGGCGCTGCGCAGGCCGGTCATGGCGCCGGCATAGGCGATCTCGAAGGCGACCTTTTCGTTGACCGCCCACTGGACATGGAGCGACAGCCCGTGCTCCCGCTTCAGCGCCGCCGCCGCCGCCAGTATCTCGGACGCCGGCGTCCCGGGATAGGATGTCGCCATGGCACACCCGTTCTCGAGGAGGCCCAGGGCCATGGCCTCATTCCCCAGCATTAGTTTCCGTTCCTTCACCCGATTCCTCCCTCGTGGTTGGCGCGGTGCGCCGGCACCGGCGCCCGCCCTCTTTGGCAAAAAAAGCCGAAACTTCGCTTGGAAGCCCCGGCCCTACCGCGATAAAAAAAAGCCGCAGGCTTCTTCCGCGTTGTCGCTGAAGCTGCCCACGGCTTTGATGTGTTGCTGTATTTCAAAGTTGGTGAGCAGGCATCACGTTCTGTGCCGCCACCACCACTGTTTTCCCACCATGAGATGCCGCTTTCGCACACCGGGCTCCTTGGAACGCGTCTTTCCGGATCCTGTAGAAAACCGATGCGCGTATGCCGTCATTTCCCGTTCGCACCGAATCATCGGAAGCCTGCTGCTGTATGGAGATCGCAATTTATGAAATATTAAGCTGTAATGCGACGGTATTACCCAAGTCGGCCGGGTTTGTCAAGCTTCGAATTCCTGCCAGGCAGAGCCGCGTCCGGCGACCATCCCCGCCAGGAGTTCGTCGTATGCCGCCGCCGCTGCTTCCCAGGCATGGCGGGACATGGCGCCAGCAAGGGCCTGGCGTTCCCGGAACATCCGGGGGGCCTTGGCGATCAGACGGGCCAGCTTCTCCAACAGATCCCCGGGTCCGTCATAGAGAAAGTCCCGGTGGAACTCCCGGGGAATGAGCTCGGGATAGGAGAGCCGACGGGGCAGCAGCGGCAGGCATCCCGCACGGACGGCCTCGACCACGGATATCCCGAAATTCTCCTGAAGGGCCGTGCTGACGACGATGTCGCTCCGGCAAAGCATGCGCCAGTAGTCGTCCCGGTCCGCAAGATAACCGTCGTGGAGGATGCGTGCCGCGTGGACCCTCCGTCCACGGGAAAATGCCGGTGGGATCTTCCGGTACCGCTCTCCCAGAAGCGCCAGGCGAAAATCGACTCCCGCTGCCGCCAGGGCATCCAGTGCATCAAAAAAGGCCTCGGGATTTTTGTCGAACTCCCAGCGATGGTTCCAGACGATAAGCGGCGGCGCCCCTCCCCGGGCGCGGCCCGGGCCCCCGTGGGCGGAAAATCGGCACCCGGGATGGATGACACGGGCCTTTTGACGGATCGCCGCCGCCACCCATGCGGGGCGGCAGTCGGGCATCCGGTTCAGGAAGCCGGGCAGCGTCGCGAAAAATCGGTCGAAATGGGTCCTGGAATTGAAGACGACCCGGTCGGCGGCCAGGGCCGTGGTGATGTCGGTAAAGCCGAACTGCACGTCGAAGGCTTCGCCGGGGGCAAGGGGATAGGTCAGCTGGCTTTCATGGAAATAGACCATGGCCGGCGGCGACGCCCCTCCGGCAAGGGATTTGAAGTCCGAGAGGCTCATGAGCCCGCTGGCGATCAGGGCGTCGTAGGCGGCCAGGGGATGACGGCCGGCGGCCGCCCGGGCAGCGAGTTTCCCCCAGAAATGGAGCGCGGCGCCCCGCATCCGCCATTTCCAGAATCGGGCGGGGAGGGTCATCAGGTCGATCTCGTGGCGGGAATGCGCTGCGAGCCCCTCGGCGAAATCGCGGTGGGACCCGCCGTAAAACGGCTCCAGGAACAGGAGCCTCCGCCGCGTTAGAGACGCCAATACTCGATGCCCAGGGGTGCCGCCTCGGCACTGCTGAAGGCGCTTTTGATATCGACGACCAGGGCCGGCTCCGCACCGCAGAGGCCGGCGATCCGGGCGA
The DNA here is from genome assembly GCA_913060435.1 of uncultured Desulfococcus sp. Lineage (GTDB taxonomy): Bacteria > Desulfobacterota > Desulfobacteria > Desulfobacterales > Desulfococcaceae > Desulfococcus. Next base: position 2,857 of record CAJXSB010000345.1, on the reverse strand, counting down.
GGCCCATCTCCAGGTAGGTGCGGTGCATGACCGCCAGGATCACCCCGTCCACGCCGGAAAGCGCTTCGAATGGGGACAGATCGATGCCGTAATACCGCCGTGCCTCCTCCGGGTCCGCCATGGGGTCGTGGACCGCCACTTCGATGCCGTAGTCCCGGAGCTCCGAGACAATGTCGACCACGCGGGTGTTCCGCAGATCGGGTACGTCCTCCTTGAAGGTCAGCCCGAGAACGGCGATCCTGGAGCCGCGGATCGGCCGCCCCGTCCGGATGAGCATCTTGACCGTCCGCTCGGCCACGAATTTGCCCATACCGTCGTTGATGCGCCGTCCGGCCAGTATCATGTCCGGATGGTATCCCATGGATTCGGCCTTGAAGGTGAGATAGTAGGGGTCGACGCCGATGCAGTGCCCCCCTACCAGGCCGGGCCTGAACGGCAGGAAATTCCACTTGGTCCCGGCCGCCGCGAGGACCTCCGTGGTGTCGATATCCATCTTGTCGAAGATCATGGCGAGCTCGTTCATCAGGGCGATGTTGAGGTCCCGCTGGGTGTTCTCGATCACCTTGGCCGCCTCGGCCACCTTGATGGAGGAGGCCTGGTGAAGCCCCGGTTTGACCACCCGGCCGTAGACCCGGCTCAGCAGCGCCCGGGTGGCTTCGTCCGACCCCGATACGATCTTCAGGATCTGGTCGAAGGAGTGCTCCTTGTCGCCGGGGTTGATCCGCTCCGGGGAGTAGCCGACCGTGAAATCGCGGCCGAAGGCGAGGCCGGAGGCCGCCTCGAGGATGGGCACGCAGACCTCCTCGGTGGCACCGGGGTAGACCGTCGACTCGAAGACCACGCAGCTTCCCGGCCGCATGTGCCGGCCCACGGTTTCGGAGGCACCGCGGAGCGGCGACAGGTCGGGAATCCGGTAGAGATCGATGGGGGTCGGAACGGCAACGATGATCAGGCGGCATTCGGAGAGCGCAGACGGATCATCCGTAAACGCGACGTCCGCTGCGGCAAGCTCTTCGTCGCTCACCTCCAGGGTCCGGTCGCGTCCGGAAGCCAGCTCCCGGATCCGTTCGGATTTCAGATCATAGCCGACCACGTCAAAATGGCCCGCCAGATGGATGGCCAGGGGCAGGCCCACATATCCGAGGCCGACCACGGCAATCTTTTCCGTCCTGCTGAACAAACCTTCCGCAGTGATCATGTCAATCTCTCCACACGCATCTGAAGCCAGACATCATTTGATCCGATGTCATTTGACCAGATGTCGTCATAATGGGTTGTGGCGGGCTTCACTCCCGAATGCGGGATCCGATGCACGATCCAATACGGGATCCGAGCTCCGCCTCGCCGGATCGGGTGCAGATCGCCGTCCGGCTGGACTGTTTTCTTCTCGTCTGATAGAATAAACTTTCAGGACGGCCCGGTGCCGGGCCGCCGCTCACGCTTCCTTCATCGAAACGGCAGGCGCTGATGCGAAACACCAACTGGTGCGTCATTACCGGCGCGCCCTGCTCGGGCAAAACCACCGTCATTCGGGCACTGGCGCAGGCGGGCTACCCGGTGGTACACGAGGCCGCCCGCAGGACCATTGCGGCGGAGATCGCCGCGGGAAGGAATCCCCGCGAGATTCGTCGCAACCCCCTCGCATTTCAGCGCCGCGTTCTGGCGGCAAAGCTTGCGGAGGAGCGCCGGCTGCCGAGGAGCGAAACGGTCTTCATCGATCGCGGCATCCCGGACAGCATCGCCTATTTCCGATTCCACGGCCTTGACCCGGCAGCGCCCCTGCAGCACAGCCGCCGCTTCCGGTACCGCCGGATCTTCTTTTTCGAGCGGCTCCCTATGGTGCCGGACGAGATCCGGCACGAAACGCCCGAGGCGGCCGCCCGCCTCGACAGCCTTCTCCTGGAGGCCTACCGCATGCTTGCCTATCCCGTCATCCCGGTTCCCGTCCTTCCCGTGGCCGCGCGCATCCATCACATCCTCGAACGATTATGAACCGCTCGGCTTCCGGTCGCCTCGACCGTTCCCCGCCGGTTGCCCCGCCCCCGACAGCCCGGAAATTTCCCTGGCCGTGAGGTGGCGCCAGCCCCCCTCGGGCAGGCTGCCCAGGCGGACCGAAGCGAAACGGACCCGCTTCAGGGCCGCCACCTGGCCGCCCACCTTCCGGACCATCCGGCGAACCTGGCGGTTCCGGCCCTCCCGCAGGGTAATTCTGAACCGCGTGGGGGAGAGGCGCCGCACCTTGGCGGGCCGGGTGAGGCGGCCCATGAGCGGCAGCCCTGACGCCAGCTTCCGGAGGGCGCCGTCGGGCAGGGGCCGGGTCGTGGTCACCTCATATTCCTTTTCATGGTCGAAGGAGGGATGGGAGAGCCGATGGTGGAGGCGGCCGTCGTTGGTGAGGAGCAGAAGGCCCGTAGAGTCCTTGTCCAGCCGCCCCACGGGGTAGATCCGCTCCGGGATGTCGATCAGTTCCATCACGATTCTATCGCCGGGCTGTTCACAGCTGGTGACGTATCCCGGGGGCTTGTGGAGAGCGATATAGAGGCGTCGCGCCTCGAGGGTTACGGTCCGCCCGTCGACCTGGACGCGGTCCTTTTCCGGGTCGACCTTGGTGCCGAGCAGCCGGACCACCGCACCGTTCACCTGAACCCGGCCGGCCGCGATATAGGATTCCCCGCGGCGCCGCGAGCAGACGCCCGCGGCCGAAAGGAATTTCTGAAGGCGCATCATCGGCATGATTCCGAACGGCCTTCCGGGTCAGGAGCGGTAATCCGCATTGATCTTGACGTAGTCGATGGAAAAGTCGCAGGTGAGCACCGATGCCGACGCCGAGCCCATGTGGAGGTCGACGGTGATCCGG
>CAJXSB010000344.1 GCA_913060435.1 uncultured Desulfococcus sp. | reverse complement strand
GACTCGAGCGGTTCCTCCAGCTCTGTGCCCACGACAACATTCAGGTCTGCAACCCAACGACGCCGGCACAGTATTTCCATTTGCTGCGTCGCCAGGCCCGCAGTTCGTGGCGGAAGCCGCTGATCGTGATGACGCCCAAGAGCCTGCTGCGGCATCCCCGGGCCGTCTCGACCCTGGAAGAGCTTTCCGAAGGAACCTTCCAGGAGGTGATCGGGGATCCGTCGGCCATCGAGAAGCCGCGGCGTGTCATTTTCTGCAGCGGCAAGATCTACTACCAGATCCTGGAACGCCGTGACACCCTGAAGGCCTATGACATGGCCATCCTCCGGGTCGAGCAGTTCTACCCGTTTCCCCGGGCGGCGATGGAGAGAATCGCTGAAAAATACGAGAAAGCCGAACAGTGGTTCTGGGTTCAGGAGGGCCCCATGAACATGGAAGGCTGGCAGTTCATGGCACCGCGGATGGCAAAGATCATCGGCAGGACCCCCACCTACGTCGGCAGGGCGCCTTCGGCAAGTCCGGCAACGGGCTTCGCCAACATCTACAAGCAGGAGCAGGGGCTCATCCCGGACCAGGCGATTGGGCAGCTGTCCGGTATCCAGACCGGCTGAGACCGGCATGGCTTTCAACACCGTTTTAGGGCAGCAGCCCTTATCACCCAATACGATGAGGTAAGGAGCAACCATGGCAATAGAGATCCAGATCCCGAGCGTCGGAGAGTCTGTTCAGGAAGCGATTCTGGCCCAGTGGTACAAAACCGACGGTGACACCGTGAAAAAAGACGAGCCTCTATTCGTGATCGAGACAGATAAGGTGACCCTCGAGGTCGTGGCCGAGGCCGACGGCATCTTGAAGATCCTGGTGGACGAAGGGGAAACGGTCGCCATCGGCAAGGTGGTGGGCTCCATCGAAACCGACGGTGCCGGTGCGGCGGCACCGCCAGCCGGCTCCGAGGCGGAGGAGAAGCCCGAGAGCGAAGAAGGTGCCCGTTCCCAGGCGCCGTCGGCGCCGGAGAAAGCGGCTGCCGAACCTGATACTGCGCCGAAGCGGGATGCCGCTGCTCCGGCAGCGGCGACGTCCGGGGCATCGGGCGGGGAGGAGCGGGATGGAACGGACCTGTCACCGTCGGTGCGACGCCTGGTCGCCCTTCACGACATTGATCCGGGTCGAATCCAGGGCACCGGACCCGGCGGGCGCATCACCAAAGGCGATGTCCTGCTCCATCTGGAGGCCCGGGAGGCTGCCCCGGAAGCCGCCCCTGCCGACGAATCCCGGGCGGAACGGACAGAGACGTCCGACGGCGGAGACGCCGGCGTCGAACGGAAACCAATGAGCCCCATCCGAAAACGAATCGCCGCCAGGCTGCTCGAGGCCAAGCAGAATACCGCCATGCTCACCACCTTCAACGACATCGATATGAGCCGGGCCATGGAGATGCGCACCCGGTACAAGGAAGAATTCAAGAAGAAGCACGACGTCTCCCTCGGCTTCATGTCCTTCTTCGTCAAGGCCGCGGTCCAGGCGCTCAAGGAGTTCCCCCAGATCAACGCCTTCATCGACGGCGACGACATCGTGCTCCACCACTATCACCACGTCGGCATCGCGGTGGGGTCTCCCCGGGGGCTGGTGGTGCCGGTGATCCGCGACGCCGACCAGCTCGGCTTCGCCGGCATTGAACAGGCCATTGTCGATTTCGTGTCCAAGATCCAGGAGAACCGGCTGGAACTCTCCGACCTCGAGGGGGCGACCTTTACCATCACCAACGGCGGGGTCTTCGGCTCTCTCCTGAGCACCCCGATCCTGAATCCCCCCCAGAGCGGCATCCTCGGGATGCACCGGATCGAGAAGCGGCCGGTGGTCGTCGATGACGAGATCGTCATCCGGCCCATGATGTATGTGGCACTGAGCTATGACCACCGCATCGTCGACGGCCGGGAGGCGGTGACGTTCCTGAGGCGGATCAAGGAGATGGTGGAAAATCCGGAACGCTTGATGATGGAGGTCTGAAATGGCTAGCGGAAAAGCATACGATCTGATTGTGGTGGGTGCCGGCCCCGGCGGCTATGTGGCGGCGGTGCGGGCGGTGCAGCTGGGATTCAAGGTGGCCTGCGTCGAGAAAGCCCCCCGCTTGGGCGGGGTCTGTCTCAATGTCGGCTGCATCCCCAGCAAGGCCCTGCTCGATTCCAGCGAACATTTTATCCAGGCGAAGGAGTCGTTCCAGGACCATGGGATCCAGTTCGACGGGCTCTCCTTCGACCTCGGGGCCATGATGGATCGGAAGGAGAAAGTCGTTACCGATCTGACCGACCAGGTGCGGAAGCTTCTGGAAGGCAACAAGATCGACATCCTCCAGGGCACGGCCCGCCTCGCCGATCCCAACACGGTGGTGGTGGCCGCCGACGGCGGCGACAAGTCGCTTACGGCCGAGAACATCCTCCTGGCCACCGGCAGCGCCCCCGTCGAGGTTCCCGGCCTTGAATTCGACGGTGACCATATCGTCGATTCGACGGGCGCCCTTGCCTTTTCGTCGGTTCCCGATCACCTGGTGGTGGTGGGCGGCGGCTATATCGGCTTGGAGCTGGGGTCGGTCTGGCGGCGTCTCGGAGCGGAGGTGACGGTGGTTGAGATGCTTCCCAAGATCGCGGCGACCCTGGACGGCCAGGTCATCCGCGCCCTGGAACGGGTGCTGAAAAAGCAGGGGATGAACTTCCACCTCAACACCCGGGTCACCGGGGCTTCGGTACGGGACGGCGCCGTGTCGGTGGCGGTCGAGGGCGAGGACGGTGAGGCGACCATGGACTGCGACCGGGTGCTCGTGGCGGTGGGCCGCAGGCCGCTGACCCAGGGGCTCAACCTGGATGGGGTGGGCGTTCAGACCGATGCCCGCACCGGCCACGTCCGGATCAACAGCCGATACCAGACGGATGTGGAATCCATCTGGGCCATCGGAGACCTCGTGCCAGGGCCGGCACTGGCCCACAAGGCCTCGGCCGAGGGCGTGGCCGCCGTCGAGAACATGGCGGGGAATCCCGGCGAGGTCAACTACGATGCCATGCCGGCCGTGGTCTATACCTGGCCCGAGGTGGCCAGCGTCGGGATCACCGAGGAGGCGGCCCGGGAAAGGAAGATCCCCTATTGCGTCGGGACCTATCCGTTCTCGGGTACGGGGCGCGCCCGTTGCATGGGAGAGACCGATGGTTTTGTCAAGCTGATCTGCCATTCCCGGACGGACCGCATCCTCGGCGTCCACATCTTCGGGCCCCGTGCCGCCGACATGATCGCCGAGTGCGTTCTGGCCGTCGAATTCGGCGCCGGCTCCGAGGACATCGCCCGGGCAGTCCACGGCCACCCGACCTTTTCCGAGGCGCTCATGGAGGCGGCGCATGCCGCCCGGAAGTGCTCCATCTACACCTCCTGAGCCCCCCGGATAAGCAGCAGCGCCTTCCGGAAGGATTACCGGAAGGCGCCTGGATGCCGGATCAATGATTGATCAATGATTACTGCTTGGTTCGATCAGGAATTGAGAATCTTTTTCGCACTTTCGTTGTTGATGTCGGAAACGTGCGGCACCCCGATCTCCAGAGCGGTTTCCCGGTTGGCGGAGAAGATCTCGTGGCGCGTGATTTGTGGCATGGAGAATTTGCGTGCGCCCGCCAAGAGCTGCTGCAGGCCGCCGGCAAGCTTGTCCGCCAGGGTGCAGAAGGCAATGGCGCCGTAGGGGATGTGCTTCATTTCGTCCCTGCCCACCTTCTTTTCCACATCGAAGTAGGAGGCGAAGATCTCCTTTGCGCTGTTGCCGATGCGCTGGACCGTTTTCGGCAGTTCGGACCAGTGGCCGTTGACATCCCCCCGCCTTTCGGGAAACAGCGCCCCCTCGATGTTGGCGCCGACAAAGCCCGGGACCATGATGGCCCTGCCCATGCAGACCAGCTTGGTAAAGGGTGCGCCCAGGGCCAGGGCCTTGAAGATGTGGTCCTCCGTGGCGAAGCCGCCGGCAAAGGACATGTCCACGACGCTCTGCCCCTTGGCGGCCAGAATGCTGGCGTACTCGTAGGCCTTGGCGTGCAGATGGATGGAAGGAACGCCCCAGCTCTGCATCATGTTCCAGGGGCTCATGCCGGTCCCGCCGCCGGAACCGTCGATGGTGAGCAGGTCGAGCTTGGCGTCGGTGGCAAACTTGATGGCCATGGCCAGCTCCTCCATGCCGTAGGATCCGGTCTTGAGGGTGATCCTGCTGAATCCGACGCTTCGGAGATACTCCACGGAGCTCATGAAGTCCCGGCGGACCTGGTCGACGGTGTCCATGTTCGTCGCGCCCAGGCGGCTGTGGCGGGCGAAGGATTTGATGGAGCCGTTTTCAAACGCCTCCTGGACCTCGGGAATGGATGGATCCGGGTCGACGACATAGCCCCTGTTTTTGAGGAAAAGGGCATAGTCGAGGCTTCGGACCTGGATTTCACCGCCGATGTTCTTGGCGCCCTGCCCCCATTTGAGCTCGATGATGCACTTGTCGCCGTATTTGTCGGCCACGAACTCCGCAACACCGTTCCGGGTGTCCTCCACATTGAGCTGGACGATGATGGCGCCGTAGCCGTCATAGTAGCGAAGATAGCCGTCGATGCGCCGCTCGAGCTCCGGTGCGCTTTTGATTTTGCCTTTACGGGTGTCGCCCGGGGAGATTTCTGATTTGCGGTCGACGCCGACGACGTTTTCACCAATGACGACGGGAATGCCGACCAGCGCGCCGCCGATGGCGAAGGCATCCCAGTATTTCTGGGCGACGAAGGTCGAGCCCAGGGCCCCGGTCATCAGCGGCATCCGCACTTTTGTCTTGACCGCTTTTCCAAATTCGGTGCTCAGGCTGACATTCGGGAAGATGCAGTCGTC
>CAJXSB010000343.1 GCA_913060435.1 uncultured Desulfococcus sp. | reverse complement strand
CAACTCGGAGGAGAAGATCTCGATCCTGCTGGTGGAACAGAACGCCAAACTGGCCCTGAGCGTCGCGCCGTATGCCTACGTCATGGAAAACGGGCGGATCGTGATGGACGACACCTCGGAGAAGCTCCAGAACAACCCGGACATCAAGGATTTTTACCTGGGCCTCACCGATGTGGGCGGGAGGAAGAGCTTCCGGGATGTCAAGCATTACAAGCGGCGAAAGCGCTGGCTGACCTGATCGCGCCCGTCGTCGAAGGCCTCGCCCCTTGCCCTGGGAAGAGGAATCCATGCTGCCGGGCGGGTGGAGACCCCCGGCGGGAGAATCTGTCCGATCTCAATTCAATCAACGGCTGCGGAAGAGAGTCCGCCGCCGGAGGACGCCAGGAGAATGCCTGTTGCTGGTGCATCCGGCCCCGGGAAGCGGTTCTCGAGGCGGCCCGAAGGAGGGGAACATGATCGACACGAGAAAAATCCGATGGGGTGCAATGGTGCTGGCGGCGGCCATGCTGCTGGCCGGCTGCGCCGGAATGGCGGCGAAGCCGGAGCCTGCTGCAGACAATTTCCAGCCGCCGGTGATCACCCTGGATCACGTCGAGGTGGCGCACTACTGGGGGTGGTGGTATTACTCGAAAAAGATTGAGCCCACCAAGGGAAAGGCCGGGGACTATGGCGCGCCCCTGGATCTGGCCTTTGTCTTCAACCTGGAAAACCCGAATCCCTATCCCATCCAGCTGGAGAGCTTCAGTTTTACGGTCGGCTTTGATGAATTCGACGTAAACTCGCCCAGCGCCATCGAAGCCATGTGGATTCCGGCCGGAAAGGTCAATCAGCTTCGGGTCCACTCCATCATCGACGCCCGCCAGTCCCTGCTGAGCCTCATGGTGACCGGCGGATTCAAGCTGCAGGAAAAAGGCCTGTCCGCATTTGACCAGCTGGAAGCATGGTGGACGGGCGCGCCGGAGTTTGCATTCCCGGTTCATGCCAAGGGCGGCGCGGCGGTGTTCTCCGCCGGAGAGGTCAGCGAGGTCGTCTCCTTCGATTTCGTCTACCCGTAAACCGCAGTAGAGCAGCGGCGCAGCGACTCCGGGCAGTTGCGCCGGGCGGCCTTACCCGCCCGGCGGAATTCCGCGGCGGGTCTTCCCGCCGAAGAGCTTCCAGCCTGCCATGCCCCAAGTCAGGTTGTAGGCCTTTCTGACGCCCAGGCGCTGGAGCCGATGGGCCACCAGCGGCGACCGGTGGCCGGTCATGCAGATGACGACCACCGGCCGCTGCAGCGTCTCCGGAGACCAGAAACACCACCAGCCAGAACATTACGCCTCCTTCCCTGCAGGTGTGGCCCGGCCGCCGGAAGGCAGCCGCCAACAGGTATCAAAGCCCGCTTTTTGGAGCAGGGCCATGCCCTGGTCCATGTGCAGGCCGACGCTTTGGATCCCGTGGGAGTCGTCCCCCGGAACCACGGCAATACCCATGCGCCTGGCCGCATCAAGGATAGTGGCGGCGACATAGGGCTCCGCCATCCCTTTCATCATCGCACGGACGTTGAAATCGAGAATCAGGTCATGCTTTTGGATGAGGGCCAGGTTACGCTGGATGCGCTGCCAGATTTCAGGGCGCTTCAGCCGCGCCGGATAGTCTGCATCAAAGATGCGGATGAGGTCGAAGTGGCCGACCACCTCGGGCTGGAGGGCGTCGATCATCTCGTGCTGGCGGTCGAAATAGTCGCAGTAAAGGGCATCGACCCCGCCGGAGATTTCGGCGCTTTCGAAATACTGGTCCGGCGTGGCGTCGATGGGCAGGTCGTTGACATGGTGGACCGACCCCAGGATATAGTCCGGCTGAAATCGCCGGCGCAGGGTCTGGGCATAGGCCAGGGCGCCGCTGTAGGCCTCGGTTTCAAAGGCGACCAGCATCCGGACGGCGGGGGCGTATTTCCGCTGCAGCCTCCTGGCTTCGTTCATGTACCGAACGAAGCGTTCGTAGAGGCTTTCGGCATCAAATCCTGCGGCGATCTCATCCGGGTAGAGGAACCGGTTTTCGGGCGGCGGCATGTGCTCCGTCACCCCGAACCAGGCAAACCCCCGGTCGATGTATGCGCGGACAATCTCTTCCAGCGGATCTTCGGCATGGCAGCAGAACTCCCCGCTGTGCCCGCCGTGGACCGAGACCCGCTGCATGGGGGGGCTGGATATGCTCACATCATCTCCTTTCCTCAAATTTCGCGTTTGATAAGCCGGAGAACACCTCCGCCCATTATCTTGTCATCATCAATGCCGGTAAAACAGGAGCACGAGCACCAGGATCACTGCCCGGGCGAGGAGCGACAGCCCCATGGTCAGCAGGCAGATGAACGGCCCGTAGCGGACGCCGAAAATGGCGGTGTACCGGGGCAGCGTTCCCCGCAGCCGGGTGGCCGGGACCATCAGCAGCCCCCCGGCCAGGAGGGCGACGATGGCCTGGAAGTCGGAGACCAGCCGGTCGTTCAGCAGGTTGGCCATGTAGGTGATGCCCACCGTTGGGCTGAGGATGTAGACGCTGACCGGGCCGATCACCGCCGGCGGCAGGTTGAAGATGTCGGTCACGGGCTGCACCAGGCGGTTGAAATGGCGCATCAGGCCGGACTGGACCATGAGCTGAATCACAAAAGTGACGCCGGCCAGCAGCAGGATCATTCGCCGGAACAGTTTTTTCTTGGCGTGATAGGCATCCCCGACGAGCTGCCGGAATGTCCGGTGCATGCAGTCCGGAGCGTACGGCGGGCACTCCGGCCATGGCTCCGCATCCATTGGCCGGGTTCCGGTCTTCTGGGACCAGCGGCCCCAGACGATGACAAAGGCCATTTTCAGGAGGCCTGCCAGCCAGAATGCAGCCACGTAGATGAGGCAGAGTTCCAGTCCGAGCAGGGGGAGGATGATGGGAAAATGGAAGGTCAGGGCCTCCCGGAAATGGAGGGGCACCGTGTTCAGGACGGCGCTCAGCACCATCTCCCGCCCGGATATCCTGCCGTCCTGGTGAAACTGGGCGATCATGGTGTTGCCGGCCACCAGCGATCCGATGCTTGCCAGAAAGGTGACGGCGCTTTCCGTAGGAAGGTGCGCCAGGCGGGCCATCGGTTTGCCGAGCGGCGCCAGCCGGCGCATGGCGCCGAGCTGCATCAGCAGCTCTACGCCGAAAAGGCTGACAAACATGACCGAGCCCATCTTAAGGATCAGACGGGTGGTGTAGGTGAGCGAATCCAGCCAGATATCCATGTACGTCCTGCTGCGACCTTCCCTATGGATGTGAATGAAATGCGATTAGGGGCTTTTAGATTGCGATGTTCCGATTTGTCAAGGGCGCAGCCTGCCGGGTGCCTTGCATTCTATATGAGATTTTTGGTGCGAAGCCGCTGCGGCAAGGGGTTTTGATGCCGGGTGGGCGTCACCTTCTCCGCTGCCGGAGCAATTGAGAACCAATGCACATTAATATTGAACAATAGTCAATTGATTCCCAGGCGGCATCGATAATATGAATGGAACATACGGATCATTTCATTGGGATGGATGGTCGACAGCCAACCGTATCCATGAATTTCAAGGGTGTCCATGTTTATGCAGTGGGCGAGGAAAATAGATAAAGCTAAGGGGGGTGTGTAAAAATTTTAAAAGTACTCTTTTGATCTGACCGCGTTCAGCATCCAATAGCGGTCGCCTGATCTACAAAAATTAAAATCGAAAAGGCAAACCATCCGAAAGGGTGGGACGCAAAGCCACTGGCCTAAATCCCGATTTATCGGGATACGGTAGCAGGGTTGCCGGTTTGATAAAGCATAGAACATTGCTTCATCTCCGACGTGACCTTGCGACATCTGCACGGGAAAGGAGATGTTGCAATGCAGTACTTGTTTTCTGGTTTACCCAATCCATCTATTCATCAATATCCCATTTCAAAAATTCTTTTTATACTGACCTTCCTTCTGGTGGGTTTGTGCAATCCTGCCCATCCCTCACAGATAAGTTTATCATGGGAAGTGCCCGCAGGGACCGAAGCTGAGGGGTATCATCTGTATTACGGCATTGAGAGCGGTCAATACACCCAAAGCATTGATGTCGGAAACTGCCATGCATGGGACATGGCCGGCCTCGAAGCGGGCAAAACCTATTATTTTGTCGCGACCGCTTACGATGCGGCTGGTTTTGAGAGCAGATTTTCAAATGAGGTGTCCAAGTATATTCCCGTCGTGTCGCTGGATAAAGACCAGGTCACCCTGATGGCGCACAGTTTCGATACGAACAGCGAAGGGTTTGAATACCGGGATGACCTTTTCCGGGGGACACGGCATCCCGCCTACGCATCCGGGAGCTACGATCCTGCGAATGGTCTGGCAGTCACCCTTGGCGGGATCGACAGCGCCAGGATCCTGGACGGCAGGTCCGGCGGCTGGTCCAGGACGTTTGCGGTGTTGGATGGATCGCCCGTGACCATCCGCCTGCGCTACCGGCTGACCATTGCCGGTGAATACGAATCAGACGAATACAGCCAGGTGCTGGTGTCCGTGGATGATCAGTTGATCGGCATGGATGGGCATGAAGATCTGGTGGAGTTGCGGGGCAGCGACCAGAACACGCCGGTTCAGGACAGCGGCTGGCGCACGGCAACGCTCCAAGTGGTCCTTTCGCCCGGCATGCATACCCTTGCCGTCGGGGTCTGGAACAACAAGAAGACCGGCGCGTTGGAGACAACCCAGGCATATTTTGACGATATCGACATCTTCCAGGCGGTGATATCGGAGGATATGGACAACGACGGCTTCACCGAAGATGAGGGCGACTGCAATGATGCAGACGATTCGGTCTACCCGGGAGCCCCGGAGATCTGTGGAGACGGCATCGACCAGGACTGTGACGGATGGGA
>CAJXSB010000342.1 GCA_913060435.1 uncultured Desulfococcus sp. | reverse complement strand
TACGGGACTTCCGGTACCCCTTGTCGTGTTCGAGGAGATAGGCGGCAAAGGATTTTTCCAGCAGGAGCTCGATCTGATCGGGGGTATGGGAAAGCAGCAGATTGAGGGTCATGGAGAAATTGATTCGGATCTGGCTGTGGACCGCCGCCGGCTGTGCGCTCAGCAGTCTGGCCATGAGACGGACGTCCATGTATTTTCCCGGCAGCACCATGGCAAAGCCGATATGGTCCATCCCGCGCCGGCCGGCCCGTCCGGTCATCTGGTGGAACTCCGTCGGGGTCAGCGGCATGAACTCCACGCCGTTGAACTTGTCTGAATTGAGAAAGACAATGGTGCGGGCCGGAAAATTCACCCCGGCCGCGACGGTGGAGGTCGCAAAAACGGCGTCCAGCAGACCGCGGGTCATGAGCTGCTCCACCAGGAACTTCCAGGCCGGCAATTGTCCGCTGTGGTGGGCGCCGACGGCAAGATGTTCGAGATGCCACCGCTGGTCATGTTTAAGGATATGGGGGACCTGCGCCGAAAATTCATCGATGAATTCGGAGATGGCATCCCTCCGGGCCATATCCTGGATCTGGTTTTTCCGGCAGAGGTTAAGGGCGTTGTCGCAGTCCGCCCTGGATTTCAGGAAGAAAATGGCCGGCAGCAATCGGTACTTGCGGAGCACCCGGAGGATGTCGCCGAACGGCGGCAGCTGCCCGGGTCTGGCCAGAAAGGGCTGGCGTTTGGCGCTGACAAAGCTGTTGACTTTGTCATAAAGCCGCTTTTTTCCCCGATGGACGGCGACCAGGGGCAGCAGTTTTCCCGAAGGGTGGAAAAAAAGCGGCACCAGCGGCACGGGCCGCTTTGTCTCGGTAACAACCGTGCACTCTTTCCCGCGGATGTTCGACAGCCACGACGAGATCTGCGCTGCATTGCCGATGGTCGCAGAAAGCAGCAGCAGCGGGATCCGGGTCGGGAGGTAGATCATCACCTCCTCCCAGACCACCCCGCGCTCCGGATCGCCGAGAAAGTGGGCTTCGTCGAGGATCACGAAGTCTGTGTGGATGTCTTCCCCGTGATGCATGGCATCGTAAAGCTGGTTACGGAGGATCTCCGTGGTTCCAACGATGATGTCGGCATCCGGGTTTTCCTTGCGGTCGCCCGTCAGCAGCCCGACATTTTCGGGGCCGAAGATGTTTGAAAAGACCACAAAGATGGAGTTGGAGAGTGCCTTCAGGGGTGAGGCGTACCAGGTTCTCCCGCCTTCGCTCCGAACCCGCCGGATGGCCTGTTCGGCAATCCAGGTCTTGCCGGCGCCGGTGGGCGCCGTGACGAGGCAGTCGCCCCTGGCAATGTCGGCAACCGCCTCCGTCTGAAAGGGATCGGGTACGAAGGGCGCCTTCTCCGGCACGCCGATTTTGGCGAATTCGCGCCGCAGCCTGGGATCGGCGCCGGGGGAGATTCTTGGCTGTTGCCGCCTGCGGCGGGAATAGCGTTTTGGGGGACGTTCCCCGGAACTGCGCGTCATGCCCCGATCCTGTCCATCATCTCCTGAACGGCCTTGGCCGCGGGACCCTGGGTGTCGAAGGGCGATATACCTTCGAGATCCGCCTCGATCAGCTTTTCATCGTAGGGTATGAAACCCAGGAATTCGAAGTCGCTCAGGTGGCGCTTCAGGAACGCCTCATCCTTGGGCCCGCGGATCTTGTTGCCGACGATCATGATCTGCGTCAGGCCGATTTCCGTCGCAAGGTGGCGGATATGCTCGGCCGTGTCGATGCTCCGGCGGCCCGGCTCGACCACCACCAGCAGCCTGTCCACGGCGCGGGCCGTGCCCCTGCCGAGGTGCTCGATGCCGGCTTCCATGTCCATCACCACGACCTCGTTCCGGGCGAGGACCACATGGGTCACCAGGGCCCGCAGCAGGGTGCTTTCCGGGCAGATGCAGCCGGCGCCGCCTTTCTTGACGCCGCCCAGCCGCATCAGCTTGATGTTTTCATACCGGGCCGACAGCTTTTCCGGAAGATCGTCGACCTTGGGGTTGAGCTTGAAAAAGCCCCCGATGCTACCGGGCTGTGCCTCGGTCCGCTCGAAGATCAGCTCTTTCATTTCCGAGATCGGGACGATGGCGTCGGCACCGTCAATGCCGATCGCCATGGCAAGGTTGGCATCCGGGTCCGCATCAATGGCCAGAACATGACGCCCCGATGCGTTGAGCGACCGTATCAGAAGAGATGAAAACGAGGTTTTTCCAACGCCGCCTTTACCGCTGACTGCCAGTTTCATGATGAACTCCCTTTTCCGTATGTCATCGCATTATCATCGCAGATGGTGCGCTGTCGCGTATGCGCCGCCGCAATTGTCCCAAACAGCTTTAAATATAACACAGCCGGGGCCATGCACAAGCGGAATCAGATTTCGGCAAAAAGGAGGGACGGAGCGGTCAAGGAGGAATCCCTATATCTGATATTCGAGGCCTTCGCCGGGACGCCCTTTGGCCTTGACCACCGCCAATGTGATGTCGTCATGGCGGCTGCGCCCTGCGGAGAAGGCTTTCAGGTCCCGGAACACAGACGCGATGATGCCGCCGGCGCTCAGATGGGAGGATGCGCGGATTACCCGGCGGAACCGCTCCCTGCCGTACATTGCCCCTTGCGAATTGCGTGCCTCCCAGATGCCGTCGGTGCCGATGGCGATGATTTGGCCGGGTGCGATGCCGCTGGCCAGCGAGGCTTCATAGGCATAATTTTCATCGAGGCCCAGGGCCATCCCCGGGCCCTTGAGTTCGCTGAAAAGATCCTGCGCCGGGACGTAGACCAGGGCCGGATCGTGGCCGGCCCGGACCCAGCGGATCTGCCGGGACGTCGGGGATATCGACAGATAGAAGAGGGTCATGAAGCGGCTTGTCAGCCGCGCATCCTGGGTGAATGAGTGGTTCATCCGGGTGATGAGATCGGCGATGTCGCGGCATGTGGTGGCATGAATGCGCAGGAAGGCCCTTGCGGACATCATCATGAGGGCGGCATCAACGCCATGCCCCATGACGTCGCCGACGACGATGCCGAAGTCTTCCGTGCCGCAGGTGCCCCCATGAAAAAAGTCGAGATAGTCGCCGCCGACCGCTTCGCTGCTCACGGTTTTCCAGTCCACGTCAAGCCCGACGCTCCCGGCGGGGGGCCGGGGAATAAAGCTTCGCTGCACCTCGGCGGCCAGGGCAAGGGATTTCTTGTGCTGGCGCATGTCCGTGACAAAGGCCATCTTTCCGATGACGGCGCCGAGATCGTCCCGGAGGATGCTGCCGTGGACCAGCACCGGGATCCGTTCTCCCGAGGCGGCAAGCACCATGCATTCGAACGTATAGTAGTCCTGGATGCTGCCCGGCGGGGTCTTCTGCAGGAAAAAGGCGTGGGGTTCGATGGACGACAGATCAGGCGGCCGGCGGCCGATGATGGCCTCGCGCCCGGCGCCGACCATCCTGCAGAAGGCCCGGTTGACGTCCGTGATGACCCCGTGTTCATCCGTCAGGATGAAGCCTTCACCGGCGGTCTCAACGATGCGGCGGTACTTCTCCTCGCGCTGCCTCAAGGCGTTCTCGGCCCGGAGGCGCCGGAGCTCGGCGGCTGCGCGGGCGGCGAAGATGCGGAAAATGGTGACGAAACGCGGCTTCCGCGGCATGGGCCGGGTGTCGAGAACCGCCAGATTGCCCAGGATCTCCTGGTCGGTTCCCAGAAGGGGCATCCCCATATAGCTGACGGCGTGGAACTCCTTCAGCGGCGTGTTTCGCGGAAAAATGTCGAGGATATTGTCGGGATAGTGGACCAGATCCCCCCTTTGGATCACGACTTCGCACGGCGTCCCGGCGATGTCCATTGAAAAATTGGGAAAGGACCGGCCGTTGACCCAGAAGGCCAGGGAACGAAGATGCCTCGTCGGCGCCGAATATTCCGTTACCCAGGCGCTGTAGGTGCCGAGGACCTGGGTCAGGTTTTCCACAAGGGCCGAAAAAAAGCGCTCTCCCGTGGCCCCGGACGTCCCCTCGAGGATACGGTGCAGGGCTTCGTCCTCATCGGTATTCATCATCGCCATTGGGTGTTCGAAATCCATGGGGCAGACCTCCGGGATTGAAAGGGAACGCCTACGGGGTGGATCACCATCGTTTGCAGGGAAAAGCGGGGAGGGTAAGGCAAGGCTGTGATCAGTTCCGACCGGCATCAACATCGACATCGTTAATACTAAAGAAATTGCTTCCGGAAAGCGGCAAAGTCAAATCCGGAAACGGCGTCCGGGAAGATTGATTCACGCCGCCCCGTGACTATCTTTCGACTATTGAAGCAAGTGAACAGCCCTAACTTCCCCCGTCGGTGATTCCATGAAAGAATATGACTGCACCTCGCCGGAGAGCCAGCTCCTCCAGGCCGTTTTCGAGGGAACGGCCAAAGCCACGGGCCTCGCGTTTTTCGAGGCCCTCGTGGAGCATCTCTGCCGGGCGCTCCATACCCACGGCGCCTGGGTGACAGAATTCCATGCGGCGGAGCAGCGTCTCAAGGCGATCGCTTTCTGGCTTGGCGACGGCCTTGTGCATGACTATGAATACGCCGTTGCCGGGACCCCGTGCGAACCGGTGATTGAAAGGAAAAGCTATTTCCATGTTCCGGAGAGGGTGGTCGATCTTTTCCCGCAAGACCCGGACCTGCCGGCGCTCGGGGCCGTCAGCTACATGGGCGTTCCGCTGCTCGACCTGGATGGTCGGATTCTCGGACACCTGGCGGTCCTCGATACCCGGCCCATGCCCAAGGAAGCCCGAAAACTGGCGGTGTTTCGCATCTTTGCCGCTCGAGCGGCCGCGGAGCTGCATCGGATTCGGGCTGAAGAGCGGGTCCGGGAGCGGGAGAAGAAGCTCACCCGGCT
>CAJXSB010000341.1 GCA_913060435.1 uncultured Desulfococcus sp. | reverse complement strand
TGCACTCCCAGCTGAGGCCAAGCTCCCTTCCGATGGCGCGGCAGAGCTTGGCAACCCGCCGCTGGTGGCCGGCGGTGTATGGGTCCCGCTTCTCGATGGTGAGGGACATGGCCTGGATGACGCCGCCCATGGCCTTCCGGAGGCGTTCGTGGCTGCGGACCAGGGCTCTCTGGGTGGCCTTGAGGGTGCTGGCATCCGTGAAGCTTTCGACGATGCCGGAGAAGCGCCCCTCACCGGTCTTCAGGGCCGTCGCCAGGACGGTGCAGGAGGGGTGGCTGCCGCATTTGCAGTGCCGCTGGTCATGGTAGGCGATCCGTTCGGCGCCGTCGGCGATGCGGACCAGCGGGCATTCCGGTCCATGACAGAGTGGGCCGGGGAAGGCGTCGAAGCATTTTCGCCCGACAGCTCCCTGCGCGCCCGGCTGCCAGGAATCCTGAAATGTCCGATTCACGAAGCGGATGGTGAAATCGGCATCGGTGATGATAATGCCGCTGGCCAGGGCATCCAGAACCCGTTCGCATTGGATGTGCAGTTCCGTCATAGGGTTCTCCTTTCACGGCAGGGCCGTCTTGTCCATCAAGGGATGGGGCGGCGTCCGGCGGCGCAGTCCGCACAGAGGGCTGCAAGATCGCCATAATAGACCATGGGCATTCGTCCCGCGCTGCGGCAGATCTGGTCCTGGACGAGGGACTCGAGCTGCCTGTCTGCGATCCTGCCGGTCCTGCCGGCCAGGAGTTCCTGCCAGAAACGGGTCGACTGCCGCCGGGGCCTGACCAGCTGGTAGTCCTCCCCGACGCCGGCCAGGCCGGCCAGTTTGGCAATGGCGTCGGTTTTGCTGAGAGTACCGTCGATCAATCCGAAGTCCGCCGCCGTCCGGTTGTCGAAGATCTGTGCTCCCATCTGTTCGCGGATGACCGCTTCGGGGATGCGGCGATGCGCTGCCACATGCTTTACGAAGTTATCGTATTCGTTGTCAACGCCCTGCTGGAGATTCCGCAGCTCCGCCGTCGTGGCGCGCCGGAAGGGATTGCCGAGGTCCTTGCCCCGACCGGCGGTGATGATGTTGTGTTCAATCCCGCCCCGGGTAACGATGCCGCCTCCCATGATGCCCCCCTGGGTGGCTGTGGGGTCGTCGAAATAGGTGAGGGATGCGCCGAGGACGCCGATGCTGCCGATATAGCTGCCGTGATCCGCGTAGACGGCGTCGGCGCCGACCATGGCCATGACGCTGCCCGAGGCGGAGAGCCCTTCGATATACGCCAGGACCGGCTTGCCGGTGGCTTCCTGGAATGCTTTGACGCCTTCGTGGATGGCCATCGAGCCGAAAATGGTACCGCCGGGGCTCTGGAGATGCAGGAGGATCCCTTTCACCTGTTCGTCTTCAGCAGCCTTCTCCAGGGTCTTCTGGATGGCGTAGCCGTAGGTGGCATTGAGCCACCCGATGGGCGACGCGCTGATTTCCGACGGCGGGCTTCCCAGGATCACCCCCTCCACGGGCAGGCTGAGCAGAAGGTTTCCGCTTTCGGCTTCGCCGGAGATGAAGGCATAGTCCTGGCGCTGGGTGTCGACGAGGTCGGTGATGTCCTTCCTGCCGAGCATCGTACCGACGCCGAGGCCGGCGCTGATGAAAAAAGAGGTGAAGAGAAGCAGCAGCACCAGAAAGCTGATGAAGGCAAAAAGGGTCATGCCGAAAATCTTGAGCGGGGTTTTCCATATTTGTTTGAATTCCATAACGGCTCCGTATGCGGTTGGAATAGGGGGGATTACTTCACCACATCATAGGTCAGGCAGACCAGGTCGGTGCCAAGCCGCCTGAGATCCTTCAGCTGGAGGTCCATGGAGATCTCCTGGGTAAAGAGAGAGAGCCCGTAGCCGAAAATGGTCGGCGAGATGGTAACGATGATCTCGTCGATCAGTCCGGCCTCGGCAAAGAGCGAGTTGACCAGGGCCCCGCCGGCGAGGATCGCCTCCGAATATCCCTGGCGTTCGAGCCAATCGAGGACGGCCCGTGGGGGATCATCGGTGAACCACAGGTTTTCGCTGCGGGAGAGGCGGCGTTTGTCCCGGGTGAGCACCACATTCTGGCGCCCGGGCAGGGGCATCCCGATGGTGTCGTAGGTCTTGGATCCCATGATGACGGCGCCGGCCTGCCGGGTGATGGAGACAAACAGCTTTTTGTCTTCGGGGCCGGTCCAGTCCGGGAAATGCTCCGGGGTCTTGCCGATCCTGCCGTCGAGGGTGATGGCCATCAAGAGGATAACCTTCATGGCGTCCGTCCTTTCCGTCCGGTCGTTCCCAACCGGCGTCTTGGGTTCGTCTCTATTCGTTCCGGAAGACCAGCCCGTAGGGCCGCTCGCTCCGGGAGATGCGGTTCAGGGTCTCCACGATGAAGCGCTTCATCTCCTTCCGACGATCCGGCAGCCGGCTGTCGTCTTCGCTTTTGGCCGCCTTGAAGAAAGCGGCGCTGAGGCTTTTGGACGCATCATCCCACTCCGTGGCGAAGCCCGCCTTGGCCACGTCTTTGGCATGGGGCTTTGCAGCGGCTGGAAGCCCGCGGCGGCCGTGAGCCCAGTTGATGATGTGGGAGTAGAAGATCAGCGCCCGGTCCAGCAGGATATAAAAAAACTGGATATTCCCCATGGGGCCGACCTGGATCTGTGTGCCCCCCAGATGCATGCCCACCACCTTGGCCTTGGCGAGCTGTTCGGCGCCGCCAAAGGCGGCCCAGCCGGCCCCGACGACCCCCCCGATGGCGGAGAAGACACCGAACGTGAGGCCGTGGGCTGCGATATCCACCAGGGCGCCGACGGCGGCGCCCCCAAGTCCGGCGGCCGTGATCAGCTGCCGGGGGGTGAGCCCCAGAAACTGCCATGTCCTGTCGTTGAAGAGGTCTTCATGCAGGATCGACTGGGGCGGCAGGTCTACATTGAATATGTTGTGCTTGAAAAGACGCCGGATCTTCCGGTGCGCATCCTGTTCCATCTGGGCAATGTCCTGGTTGAAACGCTCCTTCAGCGCCTTCTTCGCAGCTGCTTCGTCGGTCTTATCGGTAAAATTCCGCGACACCGAGTGGGTGAGGCAGCTTTCGAGCAGGGTGCAGATGATTTCGGACGTCTGGGCATTGCGGTATGCCCAGTCCTGCTTGAATGCGGCGATGACCGCCTCCAGGGCCGGCTGCCAGTCCTGATCGATGCTTTTCAGGTTTTCGAGGAGGCTGATGCGCTCGGCATAGGTGGCCTTGTGCGCGTTGAACACCCGGACGGCGTTGAAATGCTTCCGGAACTCGGCCTTCCACTGCTCGATATATCCGGCCTCCGTCTCCTTGCAGTTGATGATGGCCATCCGGGGGCGCCCGGTGAGGCGGAGGATCTCCATCTCGGCGGTGTCGACCCCCCGGAGCGGCCGGGAGCCGTCGACCACATAGATGATGCCGGCGCCCTGGGCAATGGGACGAAAGAGTTCCACATCATCCTGAAAATCCGGGTCCCCGGCGTGGGACTCCCGGAAGGCCGCCGCCATGGTGTCGTCCGGGCCATCGTATCCGCGCATCCACTCGAGGGTTCGCCGGGGGTTCTGGAATCCCGGGGTATCCGTGAAGCGGATGATCTCCCGGCCGTCGATGGTCACGGGGAACGTCTGGCATTCGATCGTCTCGCCTGGCGTCGGGCTGATGCGCACGCTGTCATCTTCGGCCAGTGTCGACACCACCGAGGATTTCCCTTCGTTGGGGTGCCCGACGATGGCGAATTCGGGGACGGAGTCACGCTTCATGCTTCACCAGCCTTTCCAGCCGCAGGTAGGGGTCGCCCAGGGATGCGATTTTGTCATGCCAGATGCGCCAGTCCTGCGCCGCGACCGGGGTGAAGATGTTGCCGGGCGCCGGCCGGCCGATGAGGCCCATCCGGATTCGGGAGCGTTCGCCCACGGCCTGGCGCAGCCGCTGGATAAAGGCGATGTCCTCCCGGATCGGCGGCTGCCATGCTTCCTTGAGGATGAAGACATCGGAGCCGCCGTTTCCGCCGGCGGCATCGGAGAGGCGCGCCAAAAGCGCCTGGTCGGCTTCTCCCATGCGGAGGGTTTCCTGGATCCGGGAGCCAAAGACCTGCGATGTCAAGGCTTCCAGCTCGCCCCGGGGGCATGCTTCATAGATGTCCTCGGGGATGAGGGCCACCATCCCCTTGTCCGACGGTCCGGCGGCGTCCTCGGCCGCCGGGGGTGCGGGCGAGACCGACTCCGGTGCAGGCGGCGCCTGAGGGCCGGCTGCCGTCGGCTGGCCTTCGGTGTCGAGAAGCGGTGTCTCCATTCGCTGGAGGAGCTGTTCCGCCCGGCTGTGGGAAAAGTCGAGCCGGGCCATGGCCCTCGATTTGAAGAGTATCCCGGCAAAGAGGAAGAGCAGCCTCGGGATCAGGCCGTAAAAGAGGACGGCCAGGCAGAGAAACGGCCACCAGGAGACCAGATCCCGGGTGGCGAGGTGGTAGATGCCGTCCTTGAGGACCATGTGGCTGCCCACGATCTGGGCCAGCGTGGGGTGGGCGGTCTCCGGCGGCACGAACCAGGACCAGGGGAGGGCGACCGCTTCGACCGCTTGATAGACGGCATCGGCGCTGAAAAGGATCGACGACTGCCAGCCAAAGGCGATGTCGGTGCCCAGCACCCGCAGCAGGGTGGCGGCCAAAACGCCTGTATTGAAAGCGATGCCGAAGATCTGGGCCAGGACGAAAAGCGGCCAGTAGAAGAGCGCGCCGTAGGTCCGGCGCCTGCCCCGGATCATCCCGGCAACGGCCCCCAGGCCAGCCCGACCGCGGCCCGAAATGCGGCGCCGGGCCCCGGTCCGGACCCGGACCACCAAGGAGGCCAGAAGGGCGCCAAGCATCCCGTAGAGGAGCGGGAAGGGCGGCCGTCCTC
>CAJXSB010000340.1 GCA_913060435.1 uncultured Desulfococcus sp. | reverse complement strand
GCCGCATGGTGGAGGATGATCGCGACGATTGCATGCGGGTCTGGGTGGATCGGTTCGGCGATTTCTCCACCTACCGGTTGTGCCTGGTGGCGGTGGACGAAAATGGCAAGCCGGTTGTGGAGACCGACGCGGCGGGAAACCCGAGGCGCGATGCCGAGGGGCGCACGCGCTATCGCCCGATGGCGGGATTCGATCTGCGTTACGCGTGCATCGAATTCAGCTTCAAGGCCGGTTGCCCGAGCCACTTGGACTGTAAACAGAGCCTCGTCTGCCCCCCGGAAGAGCGGGACGTGCCGGAGATCGATTATTTAGCCAAGGACTACGCCAGCTTCCGCCGGCTCATCCTTGACCGCCTGGCCCTTATCATGCCGGACTGGCAGGAAGGGCACGTGCCGGATCTGGGCATCACCCTTGTGGAAATGCTCGCCTATGTCGGTGATCACCTGAGCTACTACCAGGACGCGGTGGCCACCGAAGCCTATCTCGATACCGCCCGGCAGCGCATCTCCGTGCGCCGCCACGCCCGGTTGGTGGGTTACCTGCTGCATGAAGGCTGCAACGCCAGAGCATGGGTGGTTTTCCAGGTCTCCCTGGATCTGGCGGGGGAAAAAGCACTCAGGCCGGATGATTTCTACCTGATCACGGATCCCGGGATCGTTGCGGCCGGCACTGTTCACGATCATGTTGCGCTGCCGCAAACGCTGCCGCGGCCCTATCTCATTTTCGAACCGCTGGTGGAAGATCGCTTGGCGCCCATCGAGTTCTACCAGGCCCGCAACGAAATCCAGATCTACACCTGGGACGATACCCAGTGCTGTCTGCCCAAGGGCACCACCTCGGCGACCCTCGTAGATCCGGGCAAATCCGGTCAGAATCCGGAAGAGACGGAAACGATAGATGAGAACCAGAATGGCGCTGAAACGGATCAATCCAAACAGGAACCCATTGCGCCACCACAAGATGAGAAAAATCACACCCTGGGACTCGCGCCCTGTGACATCCTCATCTTCGAGGAGGTGAAAGGGCCGAAAACGGGTAATCCGGCCGACGCCGATCCCGGCCACCGCCACGCGGTCCGGTTGACCGCCGCCACGGCATCAATGGATCCCCTCACCGATACGCTCATCTGGGAGATCGAGTGGGGCGAGGAAGATGCGCTGCCTTTCCCTGTTTGCGTCTCCTCCCACAAGGAAGTGGATTGCAGCCCGATCGCCGATGTCAGTCTGGTTCGCGGAAATGTGATCCTGGTGGACTACGGGGAATCGGTTGCGGACGATCTCGGACAGGTGCCCGGCATCACTCTGCTGCCCGAATGCGGTGATGAATGCATCCCCCGCGAGGCCACGACCTTTCCGGGCCGGTATCGGCCGGTGCTGACCCGGCCCCAGGTCACCTTCAGTGAGCCGCTTCAGCCCTGTGTGCCGGTATCCAAAGTGTGTATGCGCAAGCTGACCCCGGCCTCTGCAATGCTCAAACAGGACGTCCGCCGGGCCCTGCCGCAGGTTGCCCTGTATGGGACTCCGGCAGCCGTGGCCGATGGCCTCGAGGACCGGCAGGAGATCTGGGAGCCCCGGTTCGACCTGCTGGTTAGCGGACCCGAAGACCGCTATTTCGTCGTGGAGACCGACAATGACCGGCGTTCCCGGCTGCGCTTCGGCGATGGCGAACTGGGGCGAATGCCGGATGCCGCAACGACCTTCCAGGCGGCTTATCGGGTGGGCAGCGGGCCATCCGGCAATGTGGGCGCCGAAGCCATCACTCACATTGTGTTTCGCAACAACCTGCCCAGCAGGGTTGACATCCGCCCGCGCAATCCCCTGCCGGCCGCCGGCGGGACGGCGCCGGAACCCCTTGCCGAAGCCAGGCTCTTTGCGCCCCACTCCTTTCGCAAGGAACTGCAACGGGCCGTTACCGCGGACGACTATGCGGCAATCGTGATGCGCGACTTCAAGCACAAGGTACAGCGGGCGGCGGCAAGGTTGCGCTGGACAGGAAGCTGGTACGAGGTCCAGGTGGCCGTGGATCCCCTCGGCCGGGAAGAGGCCGAAGAAGCGCTGTTGTGCGAAATTGCCGGCCATCTCCATCGCTACCGGCGCATGGGGCACGACCTTGTGGTGAGATCGGCAAGCCATGTGCCCCTGGATATCGCCATGAAGATCTGCGTGCTTCCCCATTACCTGAGCGGCCATGTGAAGGCCGAACTGCTGAAGGTTTTCAGCAACCGCACCTTGCCCGACGGCCGCAAGGGGTTTTTCCATCCGGACAATCTGACCTTTGGTGAGGGCGTTTATCTCAGCAAACTGATCGCGGCGGCCCAGGCCGTGACCGGGGTGGAGAGTGTGCGGGTGACGAAGCTG
Source organism: uncultured Desulfococcus sp. (assembly GCA_913060435.1). Classification (GTDB taxonomy): domain Bacteria; phylum Desulfobacterota; class Desulfobacteria; order Desulfobacterales; family Desulfococcaceae; genus Desulfococcus. The sequence goes on along the minus strand of CAJXSB010000340.1, from coordinate 2,559 downwards.
GAGCGCCTCCATGAAGGCCCCAACCAGGAAATCGACAATGGAATTCTTCCATTAGGTCCCTTCGAGGTCGCCCGTCTGGACAACGACCCGCGCTTGCCGGAAAACGGGACCCTTGATCTGGTCATGGGAGGTGGACGATGAAACCGACCACAGACATCTGCGGCTGCTGCGAGGGCATTGAAATATTGACGCCGCTCTCCACAACCAACCGACCGGGGCTATCCCAGTTGAGTTATCGCGTGGGGACCCACGCCACTTTCCTCGAGACGATGCTGGCGCGGCTTTCCACCCTCTGTATAGGCAGTCAAGATGAATGCCAGGCGGGAAAGGGGCACCATCCGCTGCAGGATTTAAGGACACGCGAAAGCAGCGATCCGTCCATTGCGTTGCTGGACGCTTGGGCCACCGTGGCCGATGTACTGACCTTCTATCAGGAGCGTATTGCCAACGAAGGGTTTCTGCGCACGGCCACAGAACGCCGGTCCGTGCTCGAACTTTCGCGGCTGGTGGGGTATCAGCCGCGTCCGGGCGTGGCGTCAAGCGTCTTTTTGGCTTACACCATCGAGGATCAATGCACGGACGAGGTCGTCATTCCCAAGGGCGCTAGGTCCCAGAGCATGCCGGGGCCGGGTGAGCTGCCGCAGTCCTTTGAGACCAGCGAGGAACTGAAGGCGCGAGCAGCGTGGAACAATTTAAGACCAAGATTAACACAGCCGCAAACCATGGAGAGCATTCAATCCGGTGACGGCACCAACCAGCATGTCTATCTGAAGGGCATCAAGACCAACCTGAAACCCAATGATCCGCTGTTGATCGATTTTGGTGATGATGAAGATGAGACGCCGGTTTTTTATCGGGTAAAGGAGATCCAACCGGATGCGGCGACCGATCGCACCTTGGTTGTTTTGCAGGCAAGGGCAGTAGGCAACAATAGTGGTGGCGATACTGATGAAGGCAGGGGGTCAAGCCTGATCGAGGCGCTGACCTTGAAACCTTCTGTGCCGCCGCGCAATGCATTTCGGCTTTCGCGGGAGCTGAATATGCTTTTTACACCTGAAGCTGAGGCAGGGTATACCGCGGCGGGCACTTTTTCGCCGATGCTGCGTCGTATGCTCGCGAAGGCAACGGCGAATGCAAAGACCGAACTGGAAAATCAAATCCAGGTTTATGCTTTAAGAATGACAGCTTCTTTATTTGGAAACAATGCACCAGAGAAACAGTGGAGACTTGATGAGAAGAATAAAATAATCCTGACCACAGAATGGGACTCGGGTGATATAAGAGAAAATGAAGAATTTTTAAAAGATAATGATTGTGCGACGCTATTCCTTGATTCCAGCTACGACAAGATATTGCCGGACAGTTGGATTGTAATCGATACAACCGCAATTGATGATAGTCAACTTGGAAAAGTAACGCTTACAAAAGGAGAAGAAGAATCTATCCTGGTGGCAAAAACAAAAGGTGTGCAAGCTGACATTGGACGTCATGCATATAGCATAAGCGGTAAGACTACGCGAATCGAGCTGGTTGATGCCATTGAATCGGCCGAGCGGAAAGTATGGTTTTCTATTGGTTCTGAAAACGGATCTGCAACGCCTGACAATTTCCAAATAATCCGTCGAACTCTTGTTTATGCCCAAAGCGAAGCGCTGGATCTTGCCGAAGCACCCATCGAAGAAGAGTTGGCCGGGGGTGCGGACGAGCCGCTCGAACTTGACGGCTATTATGAGGGATTGGAATCCGGACGCTGGGTGATTGTCTACGGCGAGCGCTCCGATATTACCGAAACCAGTGGGATAACCGCCGGCGAGGTAGCCATGATCGCCGCGATCAAACAGACGGTTAAAAAAGATGGAAAAAAAGCATTACCGGGCGACAAAATTCACACCTTCATCAACCTGGCGGAAAATCTGAAGTACGGCTTTAAACGCGAAACGGTAACGATCCACGGCAACGTGGTCAAGGCGACCCACGGAGAAACACGAAATGAGACCTTAGGCAGCGGTGACGGGGCCAAGGCGCTGCAAACCTTTACCCTCAAGCAGCCGCCTCTCACCTTTGTATCCGCCCCCAATCCTTCCGGCGTGGACAGCACCCTGGTGGTTACGGTCAACGATGTGAAGTGGCATGAAACCGATTCGCTTGCAGGGCTTTCAGCGACTGAACGAAAATTCATCACCCAAACCGACGATGAGGGGAACACCACGGTCGTCTTCGGCAACGGCCGCGAAGGGGCAAGATTGCCGACCGGAATCCAAAACATCGAAGCGGAATACCGCAACGGCATCGGCAAGCCCGGCAATGTGGCGGCGGGACGGATTTCGATGCTCAGCACCCGACCCCAGGGCGTCAAGGGCGTCATCAATCCGCTGGCGGCTTCCGGCGGGGCGGACAGGGAGACACGCGACCAGGCCCGCAAGAGTGCCCCGTTGGCGGTGCAGGCGCTTGACCGGCTGGTTTGCGTCCAGGACTATGAAGATTTTGCCCGCACCTATGGCGGCGTCGGCAAGGCCTTTGCGGTGGAGATCAGCGACGGCCGCAGGCAGATCGTGCATG
>CAJXSB010000339.1 GCA_913060435.1 uncultured Desulfococcus sp. | reverse complement strand
GCCGGAGGTGCTCCTGCTCGACGAGCCCTCCCTGGGGCTGGCCCCCTTGATCGTCCAGAAGATTTTCGATATCATCAACGACATCAACAGGAGCCAGGGCACCACCATCCTGCTGGTCGAACAGAACGCCAACCTCGCCCTCCAGACCGCCCAGCGGGGGTACGTGCTCGAAACGGGACGGATCACCATGGAGGACCGGGCCGACACCCTGATGCACAACCCGGAAATCCGCAAAGCCTATCTGGGAGAGTAGGCGAAAGGGAGCGCTATGAACGGGAAACAATTTAAAGCGATGTGGGTGGAAGAGGTCGAAAAGAACCGGTTCCAGCGGACCATCACCGAGAGGAGGACCAGCGACCTGCCCGACGGCGACGTACTGGTGCGGGTTCGGTACTCCTCCCTCAACTATAAAGACGCCCTCTCGGCCACCGGCAACCGCGGGGTCACGCGAAAGTTTCCGCACACCCCGGGGATCGACGCCGCGGGCGTCGTCGAAGAGAGCCAGGCCGACGGCATCTCTCCGGGCGACGAGGTCATCGTCACCAGCTACGACCTCGGCATGAACACGCCCGGAGGCTTCGGCCAGTATATCCGGGTGCCGGCAGGTTGGATCGTGCCACTGCCGGAGGCCCTGGCGCTCAAGGATAGCATGATTTACGGCACCGCCGGTTTCACGGCGGGCCTCTCCCTGCTCTATCTCACCCATACCACCCCGCCGGAGCGGGGAGAGATCCTTGTCACCGGGGCTACCGGCGGCGTAGGAAGCCTCGCAGCGGCGATGCTCGCCAAATTGGGCTACACCGTGGCTGCGGCCACTGGAAAAGCCGAAGCGGCGGATTTCCTGAAAGCGCTCGGGGTCCGGGAGATTCTGACCCGGGAGGCGGCGATGGACACCAGTGGAAAGCCGCTGCTCAAGGGGCGGTGGGCCGGCGTGGTCGACACGGTGGGCGGAGAGATTCTCGCCACGGCCATCAAGTCGACGGACCTCGGTGGAACGGTGACCTGCTGCGGGAACGTCGCCTCGCCCGAGCTGCCCATCACCGTCTTCCCGTTTATCCTGAGAGGGGTCAAGCTCATCGGCATCGACTCCCAGAACTGCCCCATGGATACCCGCCGCCGGGTATGGGAAAAACTGGCGACGGTATGGCGGCCGGACGGCCTCGACCGGCTGGCCCGCGAGATCCCGCTGGCCGACCTCGATGAAAACATCGATCGGATTCTGAAAGGCGGGCAGACCGGCCGGGTCGTCGTCAACCTGGACGCCTGACCGGCCCCGTGCCTACCAACAAAAAAAGCGGCCGAAAATGGATTCGGTCGCTTTTTTTGTCATTTGGGCAGGCGCGAAATGTCGGGGAATGCCTCAGGAAGGATTGTTCTTTTCCTCGATCTTCTCCTTCTCCTCTTTCTCGGACGTGGCGGATTTAAAATTGCGTATGGCCTTCCCCATTCCAGCACCGATTTCGGGCAGTTTGCCGGCACCGAATATGATCAGTATAATTACCAGAATAATGATAAGCTCCGGCATGCCAATTCCAAACATAGACTAACTCCTCCTATTCAATGGGCCCCACCTGTTTCAGCTCCTTCAGAAGCCGCCTAAATTCCTTCGACCGCAGATATGTATCAATGGCGCCCCGGTATTCGATCCATCGTTTCCAGATATCGAACCACTGCCGGTTCCGCCAGTAGCACGCCTTGTCCCCCCTTCCCTGGAGCCGCTCGATATAGTCGACATACTCTTCGGAGCAGCTGTCGCAGAAAAGATAGGGCACCCTCGGATCCCGCTCCCGATGCAGCGCCTCGTCGTCGAGCTCATGGTGGCACTTTTCACAGGTAAGCATCCCCTTGGCCTCCTGGAGGACGCTTCTGACGGCCTGAAGCTTTCGCCGCCTGTCGTCGGCCATCTTTTTGTCCCGCGCCTCCTGGAATTTGTTCTCCAGGGAGATGATATCGGCCATCCTGACCTCACCTGTTACAAAGCTGTCATGGTAACAACTTTTATGATCTACTCATACTCAGAACATATCACTGGCGGTTAACAGTGTCAATTAATCTATTCTTGTCAAAACCACTGTTCGGGTGATAGAATTTATAGGTTTTATAATTGGTAAAAGCCAAACCAGATCCGAACCAACAAGAAAGGTGAAAAAAAACATGGGAGACACATTCCGGCCGAGAGGCCTGCCGGTGCTCATTGGCAGCCTTCCCCTGGCCGACCATGAAGAAGCGGCCCGTCTGGTGTTTCAATACACACCCGAAATACCGCTGTGGGTTCAGCTCCCGGTTTATCCGGAAGAAGGCATGGTCGCCCAGTTCATGCCGGGGCTTCCGGGCCTCGCGACACTGGACGGCCGCACCTGCATCGATGCATCCGCCGACGATTTCTCCACGGCCCTGGCGGATTTTTATGAAGCGTACCTGGCCGTTGCGGAGGGCGGTGCCGATCTTGACGCATCCCGGTTTGCCCTGGCGCCCGAGATCGGCCGGGGATTTTTCGTCTTCCTCGAACACGTGGCGGCCCTGAAACCCCCCCCGGCCGCACTCAAAGGGCAGGTCACCGGGCCCATCACCTTCACCACCGCCGTGAAGGACCAGGCCGGCCGTGCCATATTCTATGACGATGCGCTTCGGGACGCCGCCATCAAGCGTCTGGCCGAAAACGCCCGGTGGCAGGTCCGGAAGATGTCCCCATTCGGGGTCCCCGTCATCATTTTCATCGATGAGCCTGCCCTGGCGGGGTTCGGGTCCTCGGAATTCATCAGCATCTCCAGGGCCGACGTGATCGCCGCCATCGATGAAGTCGTCGATGCCGTCCACGCCGAGGGCGGGCTGGCCGGCATCCATGTCTGCGCCAACACGGAATGGGACATGATCGTCGACACAGCGGTCGACATCGTCAATTTCGACGCCTACAGCTATTTCGACCGCTTTATTCTCTATGACCAGGCCGTCCGGCGGTTTATTGCGGACGGGCGGATCATCGCCTGGGGAATCGTCCCCACCAGCGACGCCGTCGCCGCGGAGACCGAGGAGAACCTCGTCTCGAAGTGGGAGGCCCAGGCGGCCCAGGTCGAGGCACTGGGCTTCGACCGGGAGCGCATCCTTTCCCAGACGCTTATCACGCCGAGCTGCGGCACCGGCTCCCTGAGCCGGGAACACGCCGTCCGCGTCCTTGAGCTGACCCGGGCGGTATCCCAACGAGTGAGAGGAGACTGAGGTTTGACCATGGCAGATACCGGACGGCAGTTCAGCGGCGCCCAGCGCTATGTCCTGGACGAGGAGCTCGCAGGCATCGTCAACATATCCATGGCGCTCGAGATGCCCCTTCTGCTGAAGGGGGAGCCCGGCACGGGCAAGACCATGCTCGCCCACGCCATCGCCGAAAGCCTTGACATGCCGCTCATCGTCCTGAACGTCAAGTCGAGCATGAAGCTGGTGGAGGCCCTCTACCAGTACGACACCCTCACCCGGCTCAATGACAGCCGCTTCGGCGACTCCCGCCGGGATGTCAGCAGCATCGAGGCGTACATCAGCATGGGCCGGATCGGCCAGGCCTTTGTCGCCGAGCAGCGCACGGTCCTCCTCATCGACGAGATCGACAAGGCCGACACGGACTTCCAGGACGACATGCTCGACGTCCTCGATCAGATGGCCTTTGACATCATCGAAATCGACAAGACCATCCAGGCCCGGCACCGGCCGGTCATCATCATTACCTCCAACGCCAAGAAGGACCTCTCCGATCCGTTCCTGGGCCGGTGCAATTTCCACCACATCGCCTTCCCGGACCCCAAGATGATGCGCCGGATCATCCGCGTCCACTTCCCCGGCCTCGAGGAGAAGCTCCTGGAGGGGGCCATCAACGCCTTCTATGGCCTTCGGGAGCTGGACGCCGTGGAAAAGAAGCCGGCGACGCGGGAGCTGATCAACTGGATCCGGGCCCTCAAGGCCGACCCGGACTTCACGCCCAAAAAGCTCCAGAAGGGTGAAGTCCCCTACCTGGGCGTCCTCTTCAAGAAGAGCGGCGACTACCAGCGGGCCCTTCAGTTCACCAGCCGAAGGAAGCGGTTCTAACCGGCCATGTTCGTCGACTTCTTCTATCTCCTCAAGAGCGCCGGGATCCCCGTCAGCCCCACGGCGTTTTTGACCCTGCATCGCGCCCTGGCCGACGGCCTGATCCGCTCCCTGAACGACTTCTACACGGCCTCCCGGGCGATTCTCGTCAAGAGCGAGCGGTATTTCGACATCTTTGACCAGGTCTTCGCCCACCACTTCCAGGGGGCGGATCTGCCCGATGCCGAGGGCTTCGAGGTCGACGAGATGGCACGGCTCCTCCTGGAGCAGTGGCTGAAGCACCCCCGGGAGCTGGCCAAAGCCTTTGGCGAGGATGAGGCGACCCTCAGCCGGCTCTCCCCCGACGAGCTGATCGAATACTTCAAGGAGCGTCTCCAGGAACAGAAGGAGGCCCACCACGGCGGCAGCAAATGGATCGGCACCGGCGGCACCTCGCCGGTGGGGCACTCGGGATACCACCCCGGCGGGATGCGGGTGGGGGGCGTCTCCCGCAGCCGGTCGGCCGTAAAGGTGGCCATGGACCGCCGGTACCAGGACTACTCCCTCGAAGGCCCCCTGACCCAGGCCATGATGGGCGAAGCCCTCAAGCGGCTGCGCAACCTGGTGCCCGCCGGCCCCAAAGACAGGGTCAACGTCGACGAAACCATCTACCAGACCATGAAAAACGCCGGCGAAATCGAGATCGTCTTCGAGCAGAGCCTGAAGGACCGCCTCAAGGTCATCCTGGCCATCGACAACGGCGGATGGTCCATGGACCCCTATATTCCGGTCGTCCAGACCCTCTTCAACTATGCCCGGGCCCAGTTCAAGGAGCTCAAGACCTACTTCTTTCACAACACGAT
>CAJXSB010000338.1 GCA_913060435.1 uncultured Desulfococcus sp. | reverse complement strand
GTAGCCGCCCAGCTCCCGCTTGATGCTCAGCTTGAGCTTCTTGAAGTCGCCGGGGTCCGGGGCCTGCGCCCCGCCGGCCTCCGCTGCATCGGCTGCATCGGGTCCGATGCCCGACAGCCGGTCCGCCAGCCCCCGGAAGAACTCGGCCAGCTCCGCCTGACTCAGGTCTTCGAAATACCGTTTCTCTCCGCTCATATATCCGTGCTCCTTTCCTTGCATCCCGGGGATCGGCCGCTGCTTTGAACATCCTGCCAGTATGCTTCGACCCGAGCGCCCGCTGCAGCGGGGCGGCTCAGTAGTCCTTGTGGCGGACGATTTCACCCTCCACGAGATAGATCACCTCCTCGGCAATGTTGGTGGCGTGGTCGCCGATCCGCTCGAGGTGGCGGGAAATCAAAAATTTGTTCATAAGGTATTCCACGTTGGCGGGGTCTGCAAGCATGTCATTTTTGACCTTCCGGTACATCTCATGGTGGCGCTCGTCCACCTCGTCGTCGAGGAGGAGCACCTTGAAGGCCAGGTCGACATCCAGGTTGATCATGGCGTCGAGCCCCTTGTTGAGCATGTCCTGCACCCGGGTCACCAGCTCCCCGTAGTCGTAGTAGATCCGGCAGTTGTTGTGGCACTGGGTGATTCGCTTGAGGCGGTGGGCGATGTTGGTCGCCTCGTCGGCGATCCGCTCCAGCTCGCTGTTGATCTTGATGGTGGCGACGAGGAACCGGAGGTCGACCGCCACCGGCTGGTAGAGCGCCAGGATCTTGAGGCACTCCTCTTCGATCTCCACCTCCTCATCGTCGATCAGGTAGTCGGACTTGATGATCCGCTCCGCGTCAAAGAGCTCCCGGTTTTCGATGGCCTTCCCCATCAGGACGAGACGGTCTTCCACCTGGGCGCCGAGCCCCAGCACGCGCTTTTTGAGTTTTTCCAGTTCCTTCTGAAAATGTTTGGCCATGGTCACATCCTTTTCATCAACCGAAACGGCCGGTGATGTAGTCTTCAGTCTGCTTCAGCTTGGGTCGGGTAAACATGGTGTCCGTATCGCCGAATTCGATCAGCTTTCCCATGTAGAAAAAAGCGGTCATGTCCGACACCCGGGCGGCCTGCTGCATGGAGTGGGTGACGATGATGATCGTGTAGAGCTCCTTCAACTCGTGGATCAGCTCCTCGATCTTCTGGGTGGCGATGGGGTCGAGGGCCGAGGCCGGCTCGTCCATCAGGAGCACCTCCGGTTCGACCGCCAGGGCCCTGGCGATGCAGAGCCGCTGCTGCTGGCCGCCGGAGAGTCCGAGGGCCGTGTCGTCTAGGCGGTCCTTGACCTCGTCCCACAGGGCGGCGCGTTTGAGGCTCTCCTCCACCCGGTTCTGGATGAAGCCCTTGTCCTTGACGCCGTTGACCCGGAGGCCGTAGGCGGTGTTCTCGAAAATGCTCTTGGGAAAGGGGTTGGGCTTCTGGAAAACCATGCCCACGCGCCGACGGAGCATGACCACGTCCAGGGAGGGTTCGTAGATATCCTCGTCATCGAGGAGAATCCGCCCCTCGACCCGGCTGATGGGGATCAGGTCATTCATCCGGTTGAGGCAGCGGATGTAGGTGCTCTTGCCGCACCCGGACGGGCCGATGAGGGCGGTCACCTGGCGCTCATGGAATTCCAGGTTCACGTCCTGGAGCGCCTGAAAATCCCCGTAGTAAAAATCCAGATTGCTTGACGTCATTTTAGGCTTGGGAGACATCGCTGTACTTCCTTTTCATGCCGGGCTCTCATCCGACGGACGCGGCCTGCCGCCGTGGTCCCGCCGGCGATGGATCACCGGGTCGGATTATTTGAGTTTTTTGCGTATCCGGCTGCGCCAGACGATGGCGGCCATGTTCATGCCCAGAACAAGGGCGATCAGCACCAGCGCCGTGCCGTACTGGAGGTGCCGGGTGGCTTCGATGTTGGTGCCCGCCGTCGCCAGGACGTATATATGGTATGGCAGGGCCATGATTTCGTCAAAGATCGACCCCGGCAGGTCCGGGGTAAAAAAGACCGCCGCCGTGAACATGATGGGCGCGGTTTCACCGGCGGCCCGGCTGAGGCCCAGAATGGCGCCGGTGAGAATCCCCGGCAGCGACGCCGGGAGTACCACCCGGTAGATGGTCTGCCATTTGGTGGCGCCGAGGCCCAGGGATGCTTCGCGGTAGGTGTCGGGCACCGCCTTGAGCGCCTCCTCGGTCGACCCAATGATCACGGGCAGGCTCAGGGCGGCCAGGGTCAGGCACCCCGAGACGAGGCTGACGCCCATCTTGAGGTAGGTCACGAAAAAGGCGAGGCCGAAAAGCCCGAAGACGACCGAGGGGACGCCGGCGAGGTTGTTGATCCCCAGGCGGATGGTCCGGAGGATGAGGCCGGGCTTGGCATATTCATTGAGATAGATGGCCGAGGCCACGCCGATGGGCAGCGCGATCACGATGGCCCCCAGCCCCAGAAGTGCGGTGCCCACGATGCAGGGGAGGATTCCGCCCTTGGTCATCGACTCCCGCGGCACGTCGGAGAGGAACTCCCAGGTGATGGCGCTGAGGCCGTTTTTGAGCATGAAAAAAATGATGATAAACAGGGCCAGCCCGTTGATGACGGCCGCTCCGCGGAAGGTGGTGAACAGCACCTGCTCCACCAGCTTTCGCCGACGGTGCCTGGCCTCGACAGCCTTCTGGATGACCGATATGTTTTTGGGTTTCACTGGCTTCCCGGCGCTCTGATGCTCTTCGGAATATTGATCTTTGGTAATATCCATATCATCCATATCCTAATCTTTTCTCCGTTGATGCCTACAGGGACGCCTCGCCCACCTGGCGGTATTTGTGGGCGATAAAATCGGCCACCAGGTTGAAGAGGAGCGTGAACACAAAGAGCACGATGCCGATGGCGAACAGGGCGTAGTAGTGGTCGCCCCGGAACGGCGCCTCGGCCATCTCCGCGGCGATGCTGGCCGGCAGGGGCCGGACCGGGCTGAAGATGGACTCGGGGATCATCCCCGCACCGCCGGCCACCATCAGGACCACCATGGTCTCGCCGATGGCCCGGGACATGCCCAGGATGACCGCGGTGCTGATGCCGGAGATGGAGGCGGGCAGGATGACCCGCAGGATCGTCTCCCAGCGGGTGGCGCCCAGGGCCAGCGACCCCTCCTTGAGACCCGGGGAGACGCTGTAGATGGCGTCCTCGGACAGGCTGCAGATGGTGGGAATGGACATGAACGCCAGCATCAGGGCCGAGTTGAAGAGGTTGAGACCCGTTGGAATGTCAAAGACATCCTGGAGAAACGGCGCCACCACCACCATGCCGAAAAAGCCGATGACCACCGAAGGCAGTGCCGCCAGGAGTTCCACGGTGGGCTTGACGATTTCCGCCACCCGCTTGGAGGCCAGCTCGGCCAGGTAGATCGCCGTCATGACCCCCAAAGGGATGGCGAACACCGACGACAGCGCCGTAACGGAGACAGAGGCGATGATCAGCGGAAAGATGCCGAAATCGGGCGGATCGGAGGTGGGGTACCAGTAGTGTCCGAACAGGAAGTCCCCGACCGAAACCACGCCGAAAATGGGAAGCCCCTCCATGAAGAGGAAGACCATGATCAGAAACAGGATGGCGATCGAGGCCCCCGCGATGGAGAAAAAAATTCGCTGCATGAGCTTTTCGGCCGACTGTCGTTTATTTCTCATTGCTGTATTCCTTCACTGAAAAACGCGCAAAGGGGCAGCCGCGGCTGCCCCTTGCGCACCTCGCCTGATGGGGGACAAGGCATTGCGGTGTCAATTAATAGAGCGGCACATATCCGCTCTTCTCGACGTATTTCTGCCCCTGGTCCGGATGCATGACGTAGTTGAGGAATTTAGCGGTGTCGCCGTCCGGCCAGCCGCGGGTGAACATGTAGAGGGCCCGGGAGACGGGGAATTTTCCGTTGAGAGTGGTCTCCTTGGTGCCCTCGATGCCGCCCACCGTCAGGGCCTTGACCTGGTCGTTCAGGTAGCCGATGCCGATGTAGCCGATGGCATTTTCATTCTTGGCGACACCCGTCACCACGGCGCCGTTGGAGGCCTGAAGCAGCGCGCCGGGGTAGACCCGCTCCTTTTTCATGACCTTGCCCTCCCAGACCTCGTAGGTGCCGGAGGAGGTATCTCTGGAGATGACGACGATCTCCTTGTCCGGGCCGCCGATCTCCTTCCAGTTGCGGATCTTGCCCTGGTAGATGGCCTTGAGCTGATCCATGCTGATATCGCTGAGGTTGTTGCTCGGGTGCACCACGGGGATGATGCAGTCATAGGCGACGGCAAACGGCACGGGGTAGGTGCCCTTCTCCACAGCCAGCTTAACCTCTTTGTCCTTGATGAACCGCGAGGAGTTTCCGATATCGGTGGTGCCGTCGATGATGGCCTTGATGCCGTTGCCCGAGCCGCCGCCGGAGATGGTGATCTTGGTGTCCGGGTTCTCCTTCATGTAGGCCTCCGCCACTTCCTGGGCGATGGGGAGCACCGTCGTCGAGCCCTTCATTACAATATTCGCCGCAGACGCGGCGGATACATTCACCACCATTGCCAGTCCTACCGCCATGGCCAACAGGTTGCTTACCTTTTTCATGTTTTCCTCTTCCTCCAACTGTTGATGAAATTAAAAATGAATTTCCGTTCTCACATGCAACAGGGACATTACGTCCCGGATGATGGACGCGCAGACGCCTGCCGCCGTCCGACACGCGTAACGTAGGGCGCTTATGTTAGAGAAATGTTAGGGTTGTGTTAAAATTTGGTAAAAGCGGCATTTTGCACGGAATGCGCCGGGGGCCGACGCTCCTATTGGTCGAAAAACGACCGGATCCGCCCGAGGGTCTCGTCCCGGGCGTACGGGCTGGAAAGGAAATGATCCCCGGGCAGGGGCTGGAACTCGCCGG
>CAJXSB010000337.1 GCA_913060435.1 uncultured Desulfococcus sp. | reverse complement strand
CCAGGCGACGCCCTTGGACACCTTCAAGCAGGGCGGCGGCGTTGCGCCGCTCTCCGCTCTTTTCTGGGGGCTGACCAACGGATCGCTGGGCGAGACCAGCGCCGTCGCCTGCCTTGTCGGGGGGATTTATCTCTGCATCCGGCGGACGGCCTCCTGGGAGATCCCCGCAGGCGTCATCGCCGCCGTCGTGGTGATCGGCGGGATCGCCAACCTTCTCCAGCCTGGGTCTGAATGGACGGTGCTCCACCACCTTCTCGGCGGATCGCTCCTTTTCGGCGCCTTCTTCATCGCCACCGACCCGTGCTCCAGCCCGCTGACCGGCAAAGGCAAGATGATTTTCGGCATCGGCGTCGGCGCTTTCATCATGCTGCTCAGAATCTTCAGCGGATATCCCGAGGGCGTCATGTTTGCGGTGCTGCTCATGAACAGTGTGACCCCCCTCATCAACCGCTGGACAATTCCCAGACCCCTGGGCGCAAAATAGGATTGGAGATTATGAAACCGATAGAACCCATGGAACCGATGCCGCAGAGCACCCTCGAGCGGCTGAAGAACAATAATATCATCCAGGCATGGCTGGTGCTCTCTCTGGCCCTCTTTTTCGGCTCCGCGCTGGCCGGTGTGCAGATGACCCTGGGCCCGAAGATCGAGGAGAACAAGATCAATGAGACGCGGGAGAAGGTCCCGGAGCTGGTGCTGGGAAAAGAGGGCGCGCAGCAGATGGCCGAGGCCGGCGAGACCCTGGAGGCCCTCCCTGAAAGCGTCGTGGTGGAAAAAGGCGGAAAGCAGAGCACCTACAGCGTATTCGAAGCCCTCAAGGGCGGCGAGCGGCTGGGATGGGTCGTCAAGAGCAGCGGACAGGGATATGCCGATAAGATCGAGCTTCTCCTGGGTCTCGACCCCGCAGCGGAGAAGATTACGGGCATTTTCGTCCTCGAGCAGAAGGAGACCCCGGGACTCGGCAACAAGATCGTCACGGATGCCTGGCGCGGCCAGTTCGTCAGCAAGGGGACGGCCCAGCGGATCGCCGTTGTCAAGGGCGGCAACGCCGACGGCCCCAACGAGATCAACGCCGTCACCGGCGCCACCATCTCGTCCAAAGCCGTAACCGACATCATCAACCTGGCCGTGGCGGACCTGAAGGGGCCGCTTGCCGCCAAGGGATCGGAGGGGAAATAGCACATGGCCGATCAACCGACAGCTATCGAACGTTTTGTACAGGGGATCCTTCCGGAGAACCCGGTATACCGGCAGCTTCTGGGGCTGTGTCCCACGCTCGCCGTCACCAACGGCCTCCAGGCCGCCATCACCATGTCCGCCGCGGTGACCTTTGTTCTGGTCTGCGCCAACGTGATTACCAGCCTGATCCGGAATCTCCTCAAGCCGCACCTCCGGATCGTTATTTTCACCCTGACCATTGCCACCTTTGTTACCATCGCGGACCGGTTCCTGGCCGCCTATCTCTACCAGATGAGCAAGGTCCTGGGTCCCTATATCCCGCTGATCATCGTCAACTGCCTCATCATCTGCCGGTGCGAGGTCTGCGCCTCGAAGCAGGGCGTGTTCACCGCCGGGGCCGACGCCATCGGCCAGTCCCTCGGCTTCTGCCTCGCCCTCTGCAGCATCGCGGCCGTCCGGGAGATCCTGGGAACGGGCGGACTCTTCGGGATCCGGGTGCTTCCTGCGGCCTGGTCGGACTGGGTCATCATGGTGCTCCCGCCGGGCGCATTTCTAACCTTCGGACTTCTGCTGGGTCTCGTCAACTGGTACAGCGACCGTCGATCCGGAAAGGCGAACAGGGGGTAAAACATGCTTAGCTATCTCATCGACATATTTCTGATCGGCATTGTTGCCGCGCTGATCAACAATTTTGTGCTCTATTATTTCGTGGGGATCTGTCCTTTCGTGGGCGTCTCCCGAAAGATCAGCACGGCCTTCGGCATGGGGTGTGCGGTGATCTTCGTGATCTCCATTGCGGCATTGATCAGCTGGACCATCACGACCTACGTGCTCATGCCGGGCGCACCACTGACCCAATGGGCCGCGGGGCTTTTCATGACGCCCGAGGCGGCCGCCGGCGTCGATCTGACCGTCCTGAGCTATATCGTCTATATTTTTGCCATCTCCTCTTCGGTGCAGTTCGTGGAGATGTATGTGCGGAAGTTCTTTCCGCCGCTCTACAAGGCCCTGGGGGTCTATCTGCCCCTGATCACGACCAACTGCGCGATCCTCTTCGCCTGTCTGGTCATCATGAGCAAGATCGTCGGGGTCGACAATCCCGCGGATGCCTGGGATCTCGGCCGGGGTCTGACCCTTGCCGTGGGCGGCGGCATCGGCTTTACCATCGCCATCGTCATCATGGCCGGCATCCGGGAGGAGCTGGATCTCTGCGACGTCCCCAAGCCCTTTGAGGGGGCGGCCATCACCTTGATCGTTGCGGGGATTCTGGCCCTGGGCTTCATGGGATTCACCGGCGTGGACTCCGGGCTCCGGAAGGCGATGATGCCCGAGCCCGCCGCCGTCACGGCCCAGGTGCAGGCCGCACCCGAGGCAGGGGGCGGGGATGTGCATAACTAGGCGGGGCGGACATCAGTTGATTCAACAATTCCAGATATGTGAGAGGCGTTTATGAACTGGATAACCATCGGACTTTCCGCCAGCACGCTGTTCGCTATGGCGGTTGTGATCAGTTATATATTGGGGTGGGCGAACAAGGCGTTCTACGTCAAGGTAGACCCGCGTATCGAGGCCATCATCGAGGCGCTGCCCGGCGCCAACTGCGGCGGCTGCGGGTTTGTGGGGTGCGCCGATTACGCCGAGGGCGTCGTCATCAGTGGTGCTGCGGTGGACAAGTGCCCGGTGGGCGGGGCATCGTGCGCGGCGGCCGTGGCGTCCATCATGGGCGTGGAGGTGGGGGAGAGCTACCCCCAGCGGCCGATCGTTCACTGCGGGGCCCATTATGACGAGCGAAAGGGGCGGTCGCCCTATTTCGGAGAGATGACCTGCGAGGCCGCCAACCTGGTGGCCGGGGTCCAGGGGTGCACCTATGGCTGCCTGGGGTTTGGCGACTGCACCCGGGCCTGCAAATACGACGCCATCCACGTCATCGACGGGCTGGCCACCGTGGACTACGACAAGTGCATCGGATGCGGCGCCTGCGGCAATGTCTGCCCGAGAAACATCATCACCATTACCCCCTTCCGGAAGTCGCAGATCCTCGCGGTGGCCTGCTCGAACAAGGACGCCGGCAAGGATGTCATGGCCGTCTGCGAGGTGGGCTGCATCGGCTGCAAGGCCTGTGCGCGGAAATCGGAGCTCTTCAAGATTCAGGACAACCTGCCGACCATCGACTACGACCACTGGGATGCCGAGTGCACCCTCGACGTCATGGAGGCCTGTGAAAAATGCCCGAGAAACCGCCTGATCTTCGTGGGCGAGCCCTCCCCGGCGGATGTCGCCGCCACCCGGGACAAGGAGCTGCCCGAGGTGGTCGAGGCCGACTTCAAGCCCACCGTCGACGATACCGAGTGGCGCGGATAGCCGCCGTGCCGTTTTCGGCCTGATCCATGATCAATCCCTGACGCCGGGCTTCACCGCCCGGCGTTTTTTATCGCATCGCCCCTCCGCCGGCTTGCGGCCGGTTCCCGCTTGATCGCCCCGCCCGCGTTTCCACTCCGTCCTGCTGCCCGCCGCATGTGCAGATGCCGTGCAGCAATGCCGCAGCTTTTTTTGCCGCCGGGATATTGCTCCCTGCAGATGCGGATGCCGTCCACGCCCTGGCATCTCTATCCATACATAAATGTAGTATTTGAAATTATTAATTACAAAATTGTTTTGATGTTTTTCCCTGGGTTGCTGCAGCGGCACCAATAATTTTCATAAGAATAAAAATTATTTCATAAAATAAAGGTGGTTGATGCCTTCTGAGCACCGGCTGCATCTCTATGGTACGGGCTTTGCTAAAGTTTCCTGCAGGCAACAAACGGGTGCAGATCGGCGCTGCGGATCGGCACCTTTGGAAACATTATGGAAAAAGATCTGTCAACGTCTGCAACCAAGGGAGGCATGTCATGAAGAAGATTCAAGCGGTCATCAAACCATTCAAGCTGGAGGAGGTCAAATATGCCCTGAACGACATCGGGGTCAAGGGCATGACGATAGCGGAGGTGAAGGGATTCGGTCGCCAGCGGGGCCACCGGGAGGTCTACCGCGGTGCGGAATATCAGGTCGATTTCGTGCCCAAGATCCAGCTCAATGTGGTGGTGGCGGAGTCCATGGCCGACCAGGTCATCGACGTCATCACCAAGAGCGCCTACACGGGCAAGGTGGGGGATGGGAAGATTTTCGTCTGGCCCGTTGATTCGGTCACCCGCATCCGGACGGGCGAAAGCGGCGAAAATGCCATCTGAATCCGGCGTCGTCGCCGTCTCAATCGAGCATTGAAAACAGGAAATAAACAAAATGAGCATACAGATAGGAGATAAGACAATGAAGCGTTTGACCCGATGCCCCGAATGGGCCCGAGCCCTCATGATATCCATTGCCGCCCTCATCCTGCTGGCTGCCGGGAGCCCCGGCATTTCGGCGGCGGAGGAGAATGCCGCCGTGACCCAGGCCCTGGTGGCGGTGCCCGAAGCGTTGCTGAAGGGCAAGAGCCAGGATGAGATCCGGAAAGCGTTGCCGGTCTCCGCCGCCTACCGGGACGAGACATCCCCCGTTGCCGAGGAGGTCGCGGTGACGGTGGGCGAACGCACGGAGACGGTCACCATCTTCCGCTACCTGTCGGACATCGAAATCCTCCAGTACCGGGGAGATGTCCTCTGGACCTGCATTGCGGCATTCCTCGTGTTCATCATGCAGGCCGGTTTCGCCATGCTCGAGGCGGGCTTCACCCGGGCCAAGAACGCCGTCAACATCATGATGAAGAA